>NZ_CFKZQR010000001.1:0-120220 GCF_985070215.1 Mobiluncus sp.
CCCCCCCCGCGAATTCCCAGAGACACTTCGGGCAGCCCTTTTCGCCCCGAATGATGGGCGTAGCAACCGCCCGGAGCCACAATCGCGGGCGTACCGGCGGGCGCGTGGGCGCGGGCTTCCCGGTCCGGCTCGACTTGTGCGACACCAAAAATCCGGGCCAGTGAAGTGTAGGCCTCCATGGAAACGTCTACCCAGAAAGTCGCTTCCCACACCGGCCCGCGCACTTGATAGGCATAGAGCGCAATCGTAGAAACGGCTCCAATAGTCAAGGCTCCGTTGGGCACCAGCCAGGCTCCCAGCAACACAATAACTATCAAGGGAGACAGCGTGGCGCACACAATACCCATGAACAACCAGGAACGCATCCAGGCACTGTAGCGTTCCTGACGCCAGATTTCGCGAATGATGACATCGAGCTGGGCAATCCGTTTCCCTGACAGCCCCAGAGCGTCAACCGTGTCCGCCTGATCCAGAGTTTCCGCAACCGAACCGGACAAATCCGCCCAAGACCGGGCTGAAGACCGGTAGGCGGGAACCGTCCGCGGCAAATACCACGCCATCAGCGGCCACACCCCCAGTGGCCCGATGAGCAGCACGAATGCCAACAGCGGGGAAGTCAGAAACGCCGCCACGAACGTCACCACCAACGTTGTGGTAATCATCAGAATCGCCGCGATACCCTGGCGAATCATGAATTGCAGGCGTTCAATGTCTCGCGTAGTGCGTCCCACCAAGTCGCCGGTGCCCGCACTTTCCACAGTCGACAGAGGCAGGTGAATGACAGAGTCGACCAAGCCGTCACGCAGGTGGGCAAAAATCCGCTCGCCCATCACCCGGGCACGATATTCCGCCAGGAACGAAAATATCGCCGCCACTGCCACCACTACCAGGGCAATCACCATCTGCTGGCCAACCCAGTCGCGGCTGGCCACCCCGGCTTGAATACGGTCAATGATGCGTCCCAGCAGCCACGGGAGGGTCACTCCCGCTAGGGACGACACCAGCTGCAGCCCCACCACTGACCCAATCGCGCCACGATAGTCGTGAATCAGGTCTTTGACCCCTCGCACCACCAATTTTCCGCTGGCCAGAGGCAGTTTCATGACGGCTCACCCCCGCCTTGCACCGAGCGGTTGATAATAGCCAGGTACGGCATGGCCGCGGGGTCCCCCGACCGAGCTTTTTCCCGAAGCTCCCGGTGCGAGCCGCGGACGATTTCCCGACCTGCATCGTCGAGCACAATGACTTCATCACAATGTTCCAACACCAGCACTGACGCCGAGACGATGACGGTGGTTTTCCCGTGCCGCGCTTGCGCCAAACGCTGGGCCACCCGCGATTCTGTGTGCGAATCGACCGCGGAAGTCGGCTCAATAGTGACCAGCACCGCCGGATTGGCGGCTACCGCGCGAGCTAGGGCGACGCGTTGGCGCTGACCGCCCGAGAGAGTGCGCCCTTTTTCCGCCACCGCTCCGTCCAGGCCGCCATTGACGGATTCCACCACATCATCGGCATCCGCCACGTGCAGCGCGGCCAACCATTGCGAATCGCGCTCATCAACTTCGGGAACGATGAGCGAGTCCTCCTGCCGGGTCGCGTTCTCGATGACATCGCGCCACACGAGTTCGCGCACCCCCCGTTCGCGAGGCTCCGGCGAATTTGCCCCGCGCACCTGGTCTCGCAAGGTTCCGGCAAAAAGCTGCGGGTCGGTATCTGAAAGGATGATGGAGCGGCGCACCAGGTCGAGGGGTAGCGTCCTCGCGTCAGTTCCATCAATCAGAAGGGTCGGTTGCGTGCTGTCCTCTTGGCGTGCCAGGCGCCGGGCTATCGCTGCGCTGGCGTCAGGATTGGCGCAGACCAGGCCGGTAATCAGGCCCGGCTCCACCGTTACCTCGCTGACCGTGTCGGTGAGGTGGGCCAGAGCAAAATCCGTTTCCCGCCACTGTGATTGCGATGAGGCATTTTGGTGCGGCGCTTCCCCGGAGACTTCCGCCATATCCTCGCTCACCAGGGAGGTCACGCCTTGAATCCGCGCGAGTTTGCGAACTCCGACCCAAGCTCTGGTGAATTCTTCCAATGACCGGGTGGCAACCACGATGGGGTTGCGCAAGAATTGTGAAAACCCAAAGAACGCGACCAAACTGCCTACTGACAGTTCATCATGAAAATACAGCATCGCCCCGATGCCCACCACCAGGGCGGTGAACAGCATGGGTATGACCGAACGCAGCACGCCCAGCAGCGCCGCGGGCAGGGCGACTCGAATCCCCGCGTCACGCACGCGAGCCGATTGCTGCTGATAGTGAAATCCGAACACGTCCTCGCCGCCGATGCCACGCAAGACTCGCAGCCCCGCCACCGCATCAGCCGAGATTTCCGTGAGCTTGCCCTGTTCATCGCGGTTCTCGGTTTGCCGCCGCTGCAGCGGTTTGCCTAACAGCCCTATCAGCAGGGTGACGATGGGCAACCCGATGAGCACCGTCCAGGCCAGAGGCGGCGAGGTGAGAAACATGATGACCAGAATCATGATGGCAGAGAGCAAAGCCCCCACCATTTCGGGAATCCACAGCGCCGCCTGGCCAATCCGGTCCACGTCTGTGAGCATCGAGGTAACCACGTCACCGGATTCCAATTCCCGGTTCACAGCGCGCCCATCGAGAGCTAACTTTCGACCGGCCACCCGGGCAGGAGTTGCCACCGCGTTCATCTGGACTGCAATCTCAGTGAGCTGTCCTGCCATTTGAGTCAGCGCCACACCCAGGATAACCAGGGTCAGAACCGCCAACCGAATCCAGAGTTCCCTGGTAAAACCCTGTTCTAGCCCCGCGTCCAGCACCATTCCCAGCGCCCAGGGTACGCTGACGGAAACTACGTAGTTTAACCCCGTCACCAGTGAGCCAAGTGCCAGTACACCGCCCATAGAAAGAACGAGTTTTCTGGCATAGTGGT
This sequence comes from Mobiluncus sp., assembly GCF_985070215.1. Classification (NCBI taxonomy): domain Bacteria; kingdom Bacillati; phylum Actinomycetota; class Actinomycetes; order Actinomycetales; family Actinomycetaceae; genus Mobiluncus; species Mobiluncus sp. The sequence goes on from NZ_CFKZQR010000001.1 coordinate 2,950, forward strand.
GGGGGTCAGCGGGGTAAACGTCAGGTTCACTCTGGGGGCTGCACAGCGGCCAGTGCCAGGTGCGTGGGGTTTTCAGCAGGGGCGGCAGCGTGACGTGTTCTTCGGCAGCGCGATGTTGTAAAAAATGGCGCGCACGGGCGTTATCTTCCACTTATGCAGTCGCCTCGGTGCCGCTACCAGGGTATGTCACAGCGCCCAGAGCATCGAGAATTTTGGGGAAATCCTCACGCAAAGTGGTCCAAGCAATACTTGCGTCGATTTCGTCGGCGGTTTGCAGAAGTCGGTAGCGCAGTCCGCTGAGGATTGCCCACGGAATGCCGGGGTTGGCTTCCTTGACATCGGAATGAATTTTGGCCGCTGATTCAACCAGCACCGCAATAGAGTGATAAGCCGCGAAACGCGACTGCACCCCCGCCGGAGTCTTTGCTATAAAGGCTTTTGGGTCCCCGGAGGCGATGCCCATGCCCACGTCAAGCGTCCGAGACATGTCATCCACTCGCCACCGGGCGGCGGACACATCGTAGGGGAAGAAGGACTTGGGGAATCCCCACTTCTGAAAATACGGATATTCTTCAATCTCTCGCGGTGAAAAAACATTCCCGGCTCGGTATAAATCCACCAGCAGTGGCTGGAACTGCAATTTTTCATCGAGCTTCGTGACTTCACGGGGGAATCGATCAACTTTCGCGTTGCCCCAGCCGGTGTCGACGGACACGTAGACCGTGGTGCTCAGCGCATTTTCAAGTTCATTTTGCAAGCCAACCAAATCCAGCATCCCCAGGGATTTTGTGGTGCTGACCAGGAAATCTATCGGTGTAAACGCATCGTCTTGACCGGTCGAGACAGGCCCGAACATAAAAATATCGTCGTACCCGTATCGCGAAAAGATTCCGCGCACCACGTGGCGCTTCATACTCATCAAGGTGTGCGCCGGTACGCTGACCGCTTTTGCCAAGGCAGTTTCCTCAGCAACAGAGATGCGCCGCTTGTGGTTCTCAAAGGCACTGATGTGGGACTGGGGAACTCCGGATATCCCTGCCAGTTCTGCTTGAGTCAGCCCCAACACGTTGCGGCGCAGACGCAAAAACGCACCGGGCCGCAAATCGCGTAACGCCATAAATTTCTGTTCCATGACAAAATTATACTCCAGAAGTGTATATGAGGGAATAGTTTTGCTGGACAATTACCCGTGACGTGGTGCGGCAGTCAGAGATAACGCGCCAAGAAATCGCGAGTCCGTTCCCGCTGCGGGTGTTGGAACAGCTGCTCGGGGGGACCTTGCTCAGCGATAACCCCGTCTGCCATAAATACCACGTTCTTGCTGACCGTGCGGGCGAAAGCCATCTCGTGGGTCACCACCAGCATCGTCATCCCTTCCTGGGCCAGCTTCTTAATGACGTCAATGACTTCGCCGACCATTTCCGGATCCAACGCCGAGGTCGGTTCGTCAAACAACAGGACTTCCGGATCCATCGCCAGGGCACGAGAAATGGCAACCCGCTGCTTTTGTCCGCCGGACAACTGCCGCGGTTTCGCGTTCAGGAAGGGGCTCATCCCGACTTTATCCAGATACTCCAAGGCCTTTTCCCGAGATTCCTCGCGGGATCGACCCAGGACTTTCATCTGACCAATCATGCAGTTCTTTAGCACGGTCATATTGTTGAACAGGTTGAATGATTGAAACACCATCCCTACTTTTGACCGATATTTCGCCTTTTTCATGGAATGGTCCAGGATGTTCGTCCCGTGATAGAGAATTTCGCCCGAGGTGGGAGTTTCCAACAAATTGATGCAGCGCAGCAAGGTCGATTTCCCGGAGCCGGACGCCCCGATGATGGATGCCACGTCCCCCGGCCGCACCGCAAAGTCGATGTCTTTCAAGACCTCGTGAGTGCCGAAAGACTTTGAGAGGTGACGGACTGTGATGATTTCGTCGTTGGTGTTCACCGCGGTGTTCGATTCGCTCATGAGTTCTGTCCTCCCTCGGGGCGTGCCGGTTTGTCTGACGCTGGTTTCCCGGCGGGCTTTCCCTTTCGCGCCGGACGCTTGGCGGGGTCAGGGAAGGTGTAGTTTCCGGCAGCCATCACAAGTTGATCTTCATTCATCAGCTCGTAATCGCTCTGTTCCTCGCCCGCCGCACCGGGTAGCAGTTCGTAAGCATCGTCACCATCAATCTTCTTTTCCAGTTTCCGCAACAGGAAAGAGGACAGCAGAGTCAACGTCAAATACCCCACCATCTCGATGGTCGCGGAAGGAAAGTACTTGAAAACGGCACCCGACACCATCTTGTGAACTGAGAAAAACTCCGAGAACCCGATGATGAACATGACCGAAGTGTCTTTGATATTGATGATGAAGTTGTTACCGATTTGCGGCAGCAGGTTGCGCAGAGCCTGGGGCAAGATGACATAGAGCATGGTCTGGAAGTGGGTCATGCCGATTGCCCTGGCGCCCTCGGTTTGACCCGGATCGACGCTGATGATGCCCCCGCGCACAGATTCCGCGATGTAGGCGCCGGTGTTAATGGAGACAACGAAAATCGATACTCCCCACATGGACTGGAACTGCAACGCATTATTCGTGAAGTAAGGCAGACCGTAGTAGATGAACACCGCCTGCAAAATCATCGGAGTGCCACGGAACACTTCCACATAGATCCTGATGATGACCCGGATAATCGCCAAAATCACCCGCTTGGGCAGGGGATCGGTTGGAGGATGCGGAATTGTGTTCAAAATCCCGCAGGCAAAACCGATTACGCAGCCCAGCAAGGTGGCGATAGTGGCGAGGAGCACCGTGTTGACGATACCTGTCAAGTACACGCCGCCATACTTATTCAGCAGCGTTATGATGTCCTGCCACAGTGTCCACAACATTTTTCTCTCCTGACGTGTTCCAGTGCGATTGGCGGATTAATCCTCTTGGGGCTGAATCTTTACCGCATCGGCCATCATGGCATCGAAGTCATCGGCGGTCTTGCCGGACAGGGCCTTGTTGATGGCATCCTTCAGAGCGGTGTTGCCTTTCTTAACGGACACGCCGATGTTAATGTCCTCATCCGAAACTTGGAAGTCGTCGCCATCGTCGGGGAAGTCCAAAATCTTCATATCCGGATAAGCAGCCATAGCCCCTTGACCGGTAGGCATATCGGTGACCACATAATCGACCTTGCCGGTTTCCAAAGCCACCAGCATCGCCGGAGCGGATTCGGCGGGCGACTGCCGTTTGGCGCCCTTAATTTGTGGAATCAACGTGTCGTACCAAACAGTGCCGGTTTGGCTGGTGGTCCGACCTCCCGCCAGGTCAGCCAAGCCTTTCGCGTTGGCATACTTAGAATCAGCCTTGGTCAGCACAATGATGCGGGCGTACAGGTACGGCCCGGCAAAGTCCACGGTTTCCTCGCGTTCCTTAGTCATGGACTGGCCCGCAATCGCGGCATCAATTTCGCCGGATTGCACCGCCGGAATCAGGGAATCCCACTCCAGCTGCTTAATTTCGAGCTTCCAGCCGTTGGCATCCGCAATCTGTTTGGCGGTCATCACATCGTAGCCATTAGCGTACAAGGCAGAATCTTTGATGGGTACCGCATCATTAGATTTATCGGGCTGCGCCCAGTTGTAGGGAGCGTAGGCAGCTTCCATACCAACGGTGAAAACACCGTCCTCCAGGCCAGGAATCGCCCCGCCTTCACCAGCTGCGTTATCAGCCGCGGAACCTGCCCCGCACGCGGCGAGGGAAAAAGCCGCAGCTAGTAGGGCCGCACCACTCAGTATCTTGTTCATCATTAGTCCTTTCAATCGTTGCAAACAACTTTCGAAAGCTCGAACATAGCACCAAAAAAGGGGCCATGCTCCATGACCCCATACCTTGCGCGTATGCGTCATGACAGCTCTCCGCAGTAGCGACAGTCGAACGGATATTGTCCGCCCGCCCGGACGTTTCCCCTTGGGAATGGTTCACGTCCTCGGCAGCCTCCCCTTTCACTTCCGGGCCTCCCGAAGGGATTTCCCTGCCCTGATGGAAGCTAATGATGTCGGCTGCGCCTCCGTCATGCTTTTATTGCTTTCCAGTCTAGGGCTCTGGGGCGAAAGGTGCAAAAAAGTTAGTAAAAATCGAAGTTCCGCTACCGTTAGCGTCTCTCTCAGGCTCGATTGAGCGGTTCGGCATCCTCGGCCTATGCACAAGTTCGGTGCGGCCGGTCGCCGGTAGGTTACTGCGGGGTGATGTTGACTTTATCGGTTGAACACCTTTCGGTGATAATTGACACGTGAACGCTTCCCTGATTCTTTCCACTCTCGCCCAAGCATTCGTGCTCTTCGTGGTCACTAACATCGACCACTTGATGCTGCTGACCTTATGGTTTGTCCACGGTCACCAGCGCCCCGGCACAACGTTGCGTATCTGCGCAGGTCAATACCTCGGTTTCAGCGCTATTTTGGCAGCCACCGTGATCCTGAACCTGATTTCCGGTTTCGTCATACCCGAGGCGCAGCTGCATCTGCTGGGTCTGATACCGCTGGCACTAGGATTGAAAGCCGCAGTCTGCGAAATCCGGGAGCGCTTGCAGGCTCAAGAATCTGAGGACGAGGACGAAGCAGAATCACAACTAAAAGGGAAAAACGTCAGTGTTGGCGCGGTCGCCCTGGTCACCATCGCGAACGGAGGCGACGAAGTCGGTGTTTATCTGCCGGTTTTTGCCTTGTCGGCCTGGTGGCAAGTCGCTATGTTCTGCGCGGTGTTTCTGGTGCTGGCGGGTGCGCTGTTGGCTCTGGCGTGGTTCATTACCGGACGTTTAGGGCTCGCGGAGGTCCTGGAACGATTCGAGGCGGTGCTCTTTCCGAGTGTGCTTATCCTGCTCGGGGTGCTCATCCTCGCCGGATGGCTCTAGGCGGCGCACGTTTATCCGGCCAGCTTTGTGTCCCCAGCGCAAACCACTACCAGCACCTCTTTTATCCGCAGAGATGCGGAAGCAAATGTTTCTGCCGCTGGACGATGCCATAAAAAATTGAAAAAGGGCAAACGAATCGATGGCGCCAACTGATAGTGGAATCGTGTGGCAGCTTGACTTCATCATACGTCGCACGGCTCGGCGAGGGTAAGCGGCGGGTGTTCGGCCCGATACTCCTATCCACGACAAGGGGTCATTGGCATGTTGCTTGGGCTACAGCCCCAGCCATGCCCCTTGGGGACGATTGGCATAAATCTCACGATAGAAATCCAGGCGCTCGAGCTTCGCGGCGGCTGCCTCGTCCAGCAGGACCTTAACATTGTTGTGCAGCTGCAAAGCCGAACCGGTGCAGGAGATAGAGACCGGACCCTCCACCATGTCTCGAACCGCGTCAGCCTTGTTAGAGCCAGTAGCAATGAGCAGGATTTTTCGCGCCCGCAAGATGGTGCCCACCCCTTGCGTAAGCGCGTGCCGAGGCACCTTATCAATGTCTCCGTCAAAGAATCGGGCGTTGTCGCGGCGGGTTTGGGCAGTCAACACCGCGGGGTGCGTCAAGGACTTTAAGGACGTGCCGGGTTCGTTGAACGCAATATGCCCATCCGCTCCGATACCTAAAATCTGTATATCAATTCCGCCGGCATCAACAATGGCCTGTTCATAGCGCTGACACTCCGTTAACAGGTCGGCAGCCAGGCCGTCTTCCCCATATACCGCATTCGGATCTATATCCGTGATATCGGCAAACTCACGACGAATAAAGTTGTGATAAGCCTCGGGATGATCCTGAGGCAGTCCCACATACTCATCGAGCTGGAAAGCCTGGGCACGGCTTAGAGACAGACTCCCTGACTTAACCCGGCGCGAAAGTTCTTGATAAATCGGCAGCGGGCTGGAGCCCGTCGCCACCCCCAGCACGGCAGCGGGACTGTCCGCGTAAACCTCGCAGATGGCCTCAGCGGCGACCAGCGCCAATTCTTGTGCCGTTGGTTTAATAATGATTTCCATGATGAATACCTTCCGTTGTCTTCGATTTTCCGGCTAAGCTCCGAGTCGTACCTCACCGCACCTGCTGACCGCGGCGAAACACGTGTTGCACCTGTAGGGCGCTCGACTCAACTACCAAGTCCGCGTACGTCCCCGGCGACAACACCCCAATGTCTGTTGCGCCCAACACGGCCGCGGGGCGAGCCGTAGCGGCATGAAGCGCCAACCAAATATCCACACCTGCGGTATAAGTTGCAAATCGTATCGCTCGGGACAGGGTTAGGGTGGAGCCGGCAATGGATCCGTTAGATTTCAAACGTGCCACCGCGTCACGAACCTCGACCTCGAGGGGCCCCAACAGGTAATCTCCGTCCGGCGAGCCCGCAGCCGCCATCGCATCAGTAACCAAGACTGTGTCCCGCCCTTTAGCATCAAACACGAACTTCACGGTGGCAGGGTGGGAATGTACGCCGTCAGCGATGATTTCTACCGGCAATCCCGGCGTTTCCAAGGCGGCCACAATCGGCCCAGGCTGGCGATGATGGATCGGTTTCATCGCGTTGAACAGGTGAGTAACGTTCTGCGCCCCGTTGGCCAGAGCAGCTTTCATCGTGTCGTAGTCGGCGTTCATATGTCCTGGAGCGGCAATGATTCCTTGTGACACCAGCCAGCGCACGGCCTCCAACCCGCCGCGACGTTCAATAGCGAGGGTCACCATTTTAACCGGACCAGCCTGGCACAAGCGTTGGACCTCGTCCAGAGCCGGGTCGCGCAGCAGCTTGGGGTCATGGGCTCCCTTGTATTCCTCTGCCATCCACGGACCCTCCAAGTGGACGCCCAAAATTTCGCCGGCATCATAGAGCGGCGCCAAATCCTGAATCTGGGATTCCAAGTGGTCCAAAGTGTCCGTGACCAGGCTGGCCATAATGGAAGTCGTACCCTCGTTACGGTGGGTGGCGATGACGGTACGGGCCGCTTCAACCCCGTTAGTGAAAGCCTCTCCCCCGCCGCCGTGAGAGTGAATGTCAACAAATCCGGGGGCGAGGATAGCCGTCCCAAAATCCACATCGGCCCGGACTTGTGCGGCTGCCGGCCCGCTGAAAACCTCAGCGATACGGTCGTTTTCCACCCGCACTGCCCCGGGTCCTAGGACCTGGTTACCATCGAATAACGTGTCTGCGCGATAGATTGTCATGTTGTTCCGGTTTCCTCTCAGTTTGTCCGCAAGAATTGTGAGACGTATGCTCCTGCACCAGTAGCCTTCCCCGTGAATGGAGACAGGTAGCGTCCCACGCAGCTAGGCTTTCGGTAGTTTGTCTACATACCATTCAGTGAGACGCCACGGGTGAGTGATGGCAGTGCCTACGCACGCCGCGTGAATCGGGTATTGGTAAACCTTGGCGAGGTCTTGGGGGCTGTGAATCCGGCCTTCCACCACGATTGGGGCGTGGACTGACTGGCAGACTGCCGCAATGAAATCGAAGTCGGGTCCCGCAGTCGCGGCGCGGGCATATTGGTATCCGGGAGTATAACCGGACAGGGTGGTGCCGATGAAGTCCGCTCCGGCCTGTTCAGCTGCCTTCGCGTCCTCAACGGACGCGCAGTCAGCCATGATTGCCACCCCGGGAAATTCCTCGTGAATCGCGCTCACCGCATCTGCGAAAGTCTCACCTTCCCCCCGTTCACGCAAAGTGGCATCGATAGCGATGACATCCGCGCCGTTCAAGGCACAGGCACGTGCGTGAGCAATCGAGGGCGTAATGTAAACCCCCTCGTGACCAAACTTAATGAGTCCAATTAGTGGCACTTCCACCGCCTGACGGCACGCCACGATGTCCGCTATCCCCTGGACGCGCACCGCGGCAGCTCCTCCCGCCACAACTGACTGTGCCACCGCGGCGGTGATATCAGACCGCCGCATCGGCTCTCCCGGATATGCCTGACAGCTGACAATTAGCCGCCCCTTAATGGCATCAATCACCGCTTGACGTTGTGCATTCATTTACTTCCCCTTCCGTAGTTGGCGCGCAGTCTCGCGCCGGGTTCGTTCAGCCATCCACCCGGTTCCAAATCTTTTTCGCGGCCCCCACCAGGGCAGCCGCATTGCCCAAAGTCGCTTTCACCAGCGGCACCTCGCGAAGAATGTTCACCAACTGTTCCTGGTAAGCCGCCCGTAGAGGTTTCCACCAGATGTCCGTACTGTTAGCCAGGCCTCCCCCGACAATCATGACTTCCGGGTCAACCGTATTGACGATAGATCCCAGAGCGCGCCCGGTTTCCGCGGCTACTTCCGTATAAATGCGCGCAGCCAGCGCATCCCCTGACAGAGCGCGTTTTTCCAGTTCACGAGCGCCGCCGACGGCCGGGTCTCCACCGTTTTCCAAGTACCAGGCGTACAACCCCGGTCCCGATGCCACGGTTTCCAGATGTGGCACGCCGCGTCCACACGTGCAGGCCCGTTTGGTAGGCAGCAAAGTTGGTAGGTGTCCGAAATCACCGGCGGTTCCGTGCGGACCGACCAGGATTTCCCCGTTAATCATGAGGGCTCCGCCGATACCGGTCCCCAGGGCCATCATGGCGACGTAGTTTTTCCCGGCTCCCGCACCTTTCCAGGCTTCTCCACGCAGATGAGCATTAACATCGTTTTCCAAAGTGACGGGCAGATTCACCGCTGATTCCACCAGCGATACGACCTCGGTACCGGCCCAGCCCCGAATCGCATCAGTGGAGGCAATAATCCGCTGCCCCGCCAGGTCGACGACCCCGGCTGATCCAATCCCGACACCCACAATCCGGTCGATGCCGTCCTTGTGAGCCTGCGAGCGGATCTCACCCACCAAGGCGTTAATCGCTCCGACCACGGCCGCGCCGCCCTTGTGAGCGGGCGTGTCCACCCGGCAAGGTAGGCTCAGATTGCCATCCCGATCCGCCAGGGCGGCAGCAATTTTCGTGCCGCCGAGGTCTATAGCGATGACGTAATCCGTGGTCATATCCGGGTTCCTACAACAATCCGACTTTTTGCAAGACGCGGCGCACGTGCTCTACGTTTTCTCCGCTCAAAGCCGCCACGGGACGAGGCATTTCGTTAGACTCAAATACCCCCAGCAGCTGCAAGGCAGTCTTAAACGCACCGATTCCGGCACCGAAGCCCTGCACGTCTTTGACCTGGACAATCGTCATCAAATCTGCCAGCCGGTCCTGTTCCTTGCGGACAGTCTCCCAGTCCTTAGCGAGGGCGGCTTTCCACTGGCGCACGTAGCCGTCCGGATCGACGTTGCCCAAGCCAGGCACACAGCCGTCCGCACCGGACAGATACGCCCCGTCCACCACGACCTCGTGACCGGTAAGCAGTTGCAGCGGGTGTCCCGCCTCGACGTTCAATCGAGAGAGGAAACGGAAGCCGACATCATCGCCAGAAGAATCCTTAACCCCGCTGAGAACCCCGGCTTTGCCCAGGTCCATCACCAGGTCATTGGGCAACTTCCAGTGGACACATGCGGGAATGTCGTATGCCCAAATGGGCAGGTCCGTGCTTTCTCGCAAGATTTCGAAGTGCCGCCGAATCTCCCGCACCCCTTGCAGGGCATAGAACGGGGCGGTAGCGACCACTGCATCGACCCCGATGTCTTCGGCTTGGCGAATGTGCTCCACGACCCGTTCCGTCTCCGTGCTGATAACCCCCGCCATAATGGGGACTCTACCAGCCACGATACGCTTGGATTCAGAGAGGATTTGCCCACGGCGTTCATCAGTGGAAAACGCCACTTCTCCCGACGATCCCAGGACAAACAAGCCATCGATACCGGCTGCAATCAGGCGGTTAATGTGCCGTTCCAACGAAGGCACATCGAGTTCGCCGCCCTTTAACGGGATGGTTAGGGGCGGGACAATGCCGCTAATTTTTTTAGACATACCTCATTCTCCTCTGTTTTGGTCCGGCTGCCAGTGCTTAATCCAACTGCGGATGCAGCAGGGATGGCGCGGCCCCCAAGAGCTTGCGAGTATAGGGGTCCGATGGGTGGTTCAGAAGGGTGTCTGCGTCGCCTTCCTCGACCACCTTGCCCGCGTTCATCACGGCGATGCGATCCGAAATGTAGCGCACCGTTTGAATGTCGTGCGAAATAAACACCATCGCTAACCCCAGTTCTTTCTTAAGGTCAGACAGCAAGTTCAGAATCTGGGCACGCACGGAAACATCAAGGGCGGACGTGGGCTCGTCAGCGATGATGGCTTTCGGGTGCAGGGACAGGGCACGGGCGATAGCCACACGCTGCCGCTGCCCCCCGGAAAGCTGACCGGGCAGGGCATTGAGAGCTGACAGCGGCAAACCTACCAACCCCAGCAATTCCCGCACCCGTTTATCCCGAGTTTCTTCGGTGCCAATCTTATGGACACGCAGCGGATCAGCTAGTTGATCCTGCACTGTCATTCGCGGATTCAAGGCGGTTGCAGGGTCTTGGAACACCACGGACACGACAGAACCAATGTGGCGCCGGTGAGCGGCGCTGCGCTTGGTAACGTCCTTGCCCATAAAGAAAACCTGGCCCTTCGTCGCCACCTGCAGCCCGCACATGACGTTGGCGGTAGTGGATTTACCACAACCGGATTCGCCAACAATACCCAACACCTTGCCGGGCATAATCTTCATGTCCACTCCCTGCACCGCGTGGACGTGGTTGGGACGGAAGAGTGAACCGGTCCGGGCTTTGAACGTCACTTCAACGTTTTTCAGTTCGATGATGGGAGTGTCCGGGTCAGAAATCAGGCTCTGAGCATCTGTTTCAGCAGGTATAGCCTCACTCATGATTGTTCCTCCTTTCCATTCGGAACATATCGGGGTGCACGCTGATAGACCCCTTCCTTATTGGGAAGGGCGGCATAGACGTGCTCGGGACCGACCAACTCGAACTCCAGCGGGATGTCCGCGCCGTATTCGGGGTGCGAGGAACGCGGCGCGAACCGGTCGCCCACCGTAAAGTCCTGTGGGGAAGGAACAGTCCCCGGAACCTGGTGCAGACGCCCCGAACCGGATTCGATAGAAAGCACCGCACCCAACAGGCCGCGAGTGTACTCGTGAGTCGGATTCTCCAGCAGCTCGGCGGTCGGAGCCTGTTCCACCACCTGACCGGCGTACATGACGGTAATCTTGTGGGCGACTTCGGCCACCAAAGCCAAATCGTGAGACACGAAAATCATGGCGAAACCGAGCTTGTTACGCAGTTCGTTCAACAGGTCGATGACCTGCTTTTGCACGGTCACGTCCAGTGCCGTGGTGGGCTCGTCGGCGATAACCAGCTGGGGGTCACGAGTCAGAGCCATCGCAATCAGAACGCGCTGGCGTTGCCCACCGGAAAGTTCGTGAGGGTAAGAATCCAACGTTCGTTTCGGATCCAATCCCACCAATTCCAACAGTTCCTCGGCGCTGCGGGTGCCGCCGCGCTTGGTCAGCTGCTTCATTTGTGACCGGATGAGCATCGCCGGGTTCAATGAGGACAGGGCATCTTGGTAAATCATGGCCATTTCGTGACCCAGCAGGGCGTGGCGTTCCTTCCGCGTCATCTTGAACAGGTCTTTGCCCTGGTAGAACGCTTCGCCGGAGATTTCTGCCCGCGGGTCAATGAGGCCCATAATCGTCAGGGCGGTAATCGATTTGCCGCAGCCGGATTCTCCGACCAGGCCCATCGTTTCTCCCGGCCGTACGGCGAAAGATACGTGGTCGACCACGTTCACATCGCCATGGCGCGGGAACTTGATGCACAAATCTTTCACTTCCAGCAGCGGTTCACCGGTGAAGTTGTCCTGCATGCGGTCTTGGCGCTTTTGCTCAACTTCGCGCAGCGCGTCGAGGCGGGCACGCAATGATTCGGCCTGTTCTTGGTAAGCGCGGCGCGGGTCGAGCAGGAGGGCGTCGGCTTCGCGGTCGGCGGTGTTTTGTTCGACCTTTACCGGAGCTGAAGCCGGGGCTGCCACCATTGCGTCCGTGATGCCTTCTGAGAGAATGTTCAAGCACAGCACGGTAATCATGATGAGCAAGCCGGGGAACAGCGCTGTCCACCAGGCGCCATGGTTGATGGAGCCGTTCGTGGAGGCATCAGACAAGACGTTACCCCAGGTGGGAACCAAGCTAGACTTCAGGCCGGTGCCGATGAAGGTCAGGGAGGCTTCTAGGATGATAGCGTCTGCCACCAGCACCGTGGCAAAAACCAGGACCGGAGCCGCGGTGTTGCGCACCACGTGCTTTGTCAAAATCCAGGGAGCTCTGGCGCCGGAAACAATCACTGCCCGCACGTAGTCTTCACCGTAAGCGGACATGACGTTAGCGCGCACAATTCGAGCTAGCTGCGGAATATAAACGAAAGCAATTGCGATAATGATGACTGTAACCAAGCCGACTCTATTGCCGGGAGGAAATATCCCGCTAAAGACCAGAACCATAACCGCCGCCATAGCGATGCCAGGAACAGCCATGATGATGTCCATGATGCGCATGATGACTTCCGAAATCCATTTGCGAACCACGGCCGCAACCGAACCGATAATGGATCCGATGACCAGGGCGATAAAGGTCGCGGACAAGCCGATAATCATGGAGTATTTCCCACCTAACAGCAGCCGGGACAATACATCGCGTCCCGCAGAATCGGTGCCGAACAGGTGAATCATACTGGGAGCTGATTCCTTGCTGCGCGTCGCCTTCACCGCCGCCGCCATCGCATCGGTATCGACGAAACTGGCGGAGTAGGGAGCCAACAACGGAGCCAAGGCCGAGATAAGCGCCAGTACCAGCAGCACAATGACAGCAATCCGGGCACTGACCGACATGTTGTTCCAACGCCGGAAACGAATCTTTTTCCCTGATTCGACCGCGGTAACAAGTTTCTTTGTTTGACTCGTCATAGCACTACACCGACCTAATCCGGGGGTTAATCAACAGGTAGAGCATGTCCACGATGATGTTGACCACAATGAACGCCAAAGCTACCACCAGGGCCGCAGCCTGGACTATGGAAACCTCACTCTTGGTGATGCCGTCCACGAGGACGCGACCCATGCCCCTCATGTTAAAGATGATTTCGATAACGACCGCGCCGCCCATCAGATAGCCGACCCGCAGGCCCAAGACCGTCACCGGGGTAATCAAAGCGTTACGCAAAACGTTGCGTCCGATGACGACGGGTTTCGGGATTCCAGCGCCGAGCGCGGTACGCACATAGTCACGATCGAGTTCTTCGACCACCGAGGTTCGCACCACTCTGGTCATCTGACCGATAACGGGGGTGGCCAGCGCTATTGCAGGGGGTAACATACGGGTCAACCACCCGCCAAAGTCATCAAAGAATCCCGGGACCGGCCCTGAAACTGGCAGGATTCCTTTGAAAGAACCGAGAATCCACAGCACCAGCATGGTCGCCAGCCAGAAGCTAGGAGTGCCGATAAAGATAACCGACAGAACACGAATGACCTGGTCAGGCCAACGGTCACGATAGATAGCAGCCAAAACGCCCAGCGGGAAAGAAATCAGCACCGCGATAAAAAGGCCCAGGAAAGTCAGCTGCAAAGTCACCGGCAGCGCCGGGGCAATCAGGTCAGTGACCTGGTGGGACGTGCCCACGCCGTAAATGCCAAAGTCACCGTGACACAGAGCGACCAGGTAGTTAAAGTAGCGCACCAGCACGGGAATAGGTTTGCCAGTAGGGCTTCCGTCATCGATGACGTATCCGTGGGAAACATTGAAAGCCTTTACTTGGCCGGGGTCTGAAGCGTTGTCACCCAAAGCCATCCAAGCAGGATCCAGAGGCGACAGCTCCATCAGGAAGAATACAAGCAGCGTGACCCCAATTGCCATAATTGGCAAGGCAATCAATCGCCGCCCGATGAGTCGAAGCAGGTTATTCACAAGTTTTCACTCCTTTTAGGAGTTATCGGAAAGGTTTTTTCTGGGTGGACCAAGCGCCTCGCCGTGGGTCTGTCCCGTAACTAAAGATGAGTGGCACAGGTTTGTCGGGAGGGCGTTCCCGCGAGAGGGAAAGCATCCCTCCCGACAAACTCTGGGGCGGCGCGGGTTACTTAACCGTTACGCCGATAAGCTGCAGGCCAGTTACCCCAATGGGTGTCAGGTTGCTGACCTTGTCCTCCTTGTAACCGGTGTACAGAGTGTGGAACACCAGCGGGTACATTGCCGCCTGTTCAGCGATGGCGTCCTGCACCTTGCCCCACTCGGTCTTGGCATCATCGCCAGTGGCTTTACCGGCAGCATCCATCGCGTCAACCAGGGCCTTAGCAGCAGCCGGGTCGGACTCGCTCAAGCGGAAACGTTCGTCCATCCACAACGGGCTGTAGAACCATCCCGCAGTCAGAATGCCGGGGTCGGCACCGAACACCGAGGCATCGCCAGGAGCGATAACGATGTCAAAGTCTCCTTGAGCGACGTTGTTATTCCACACGTCGCCGGAAGCCTTGCTGTCTAGGTGTACCTTCAAGCCCACTGCCTCCAGGTTCTGTTTAATCTGGGGGCCCATAGCGGCAATCCAGGTATCGGTGGTGGTCAGCACGTTAACAGTCGCGCCTTCCGCGCCGCCTTCCTTAAGTAGGGACTTGGCTTTATCCGCGTCGAAAGTAAACTGAGTTGCGGCTTTCTTGTGCATCGGGTTGTATTCCGGCAAGAAAGAATCCGGTTCCGTACCGGCTCCGACCAAAGCGGTATCAATCAGGGTCTTCTTGTCGATAGCGGTCAGCACGCCCTGACGAGTCTTGTTGGAGTTGAACGGCGCCTTTGTGGTGTTGAACACAATCATGCCGATACCATAGCCAGTCGCGCCTTCGACCTTCCATCCAGCAGCTTCCAAATCAGAAATGCCAGAGGGATCGACAGCTTCGACGACATCTGTGGTGCCATCCAAAGCCGCGGTTTGCCGAGCGTTAGAGTCACGGTTGCAGTCGTAGTGAATCTTTTCCACCGTGGCCGGGTTCGGTCCGTTGTAGTTCTCGTTGACCGACATGTCCACCGTGGTATCGGTGATGGAATCGTACTTGTAGGGGCCTGAACCAACCGGTTTGGAAGTCATGTCATCAAAGGTGGAGTCCTTGGGAACGACTTTGATGTCAGCCAAACGTGTCTTGAGGAATTCCATCGGCTGATTGAGTTTAATCGTCACCGTGGTGTCATCTTTGGCTTCGATGGAATCAATGAAAGTGATGAAAGCCGCGTAGGGGCTGGTCACATCGGTTCCACTAGAGTCCTTTTCGCCGTCCACGATGCGCTTGTAGGAAGTCACGACATCCTCAGAGGTAACGGGAGTTCCATCACTGAACTTGGCTCCGTCACGCAACGCGACTTCGTAAGTTGTATCGTCGATCTTGGTCGGCTCATCGTCTTTTGCCAAAGCCTTATGAGCTGTGAAATCAGAGTAATCAAACTCGTAAAGACCCTCTACTACCTGCAGGTTCGCCCCGACAGCCAAAGCTGAGGAGGTGTTTAGAGGGTGCCAGTTAGTCGTGTCATAAGCCGCGAACACGTTGAGGGTGCCGGTGGGGCCAGCTTCCGGTTTGTCTCCAGCGTTGTCCTTCGGCGCGTCGCCTCCGCCACAAGCGCTCAGAGTCAGGGCGCAAGCAGCTGCAAATGCCGCCAGGCCAGACAGATGACGTTTCTTAAAGGGGGATGTCATTTTCGTTGCTCTCCTCATTGAGTAGTAGTTAATCCTTGCGAACTGGATTACCTACAAGAGTAACAGGATACAACTTGTCTGACAAGCATTTTGAATGATTTTCTGAAAATTCACTGAATTCTATTGAAATCACAACGTTTTTTCGCACCAGAACAGTCGTTCACAATTCTCTAAATAGTGATGTTATACTGATATACCCTATAGCCTGTCTGATAACCTGCTATAGTTCCATCATGCTTTCAGAAACAGGTTCACCAGCAAAGAAGCTCCGAAAAACTCGAAGCACTGCCGT
Source organism: Mobiluncus sp. (assembly GCF_985070215.1). Lineage (NCBI taxonomy): Bacteria > Bacillati > Actinomycetota > Actinomycetes > Actinomycetales > Actinomycetaceae > Mobiluncus > Mobiluncus sp. Next base: position 18,839 of record NZ_CFKZQR010000001.1, read on the forward strand.
TGAGGACAGCTCAGAAAAAATTAAGAACTACATCACCCAAAACAATCTCTCACCTGGGGATTGTCTGCCCTCCGAATCTGATCTATGCACAATCCTCAACGTCTCGCGCTCCTCGGTCAGAGAGGCTTTACGGCGTTTAGAAGCATTACAAATTGTGGAAGTTCGCCGCGGAATCGGCGCTTTCGTCGGTTCGCTGTCCATGTCGCCGCTGGTGGAAACCTTGGCTTTCCGCACCGTTATGATGAGCCGAAATAACCTGGAAGGATTGCGCGAAATCGTGAAGGTTCGCCGTTACCTTGATTTAGGCATGGCTCAAAAGGTTTGTGACACCCTCAAAGGCATCCCTCAACCGGGTCTGGAAACTCTGGTGGAGTTGATGGAACGGCGAGCCAAAGCAGGCAAACTGTTTTCAGATGAAGATTACGCATTTCACGACGGAATCTTAGCGCTGCTCGACAATGAGGTGATGCGCCAGCTAGTGGGGTCATTTTGGAAAGTCAATGTTGCCTCACTTCCCCAATTGGGTACTCCTTCTACGGAAAGCCTCATCACCACCGCGACATCTCACCGGGCTATGCTCAATGCTGCCATCAACGGTGACGTTCACGCCTACCGTCAGGCCGTCATGCAACACTATGCACCAGTTGAACAGACTCTGCACCTGACCTAAAACCCTCAATGCATTTCGCGAGAATCCGGCACAACACCACTGTCTCCGCCTACTTTTACCGAACTGAGCGGCGCAGGGAGGGCATAATTGAGCCATGAAAGCAATCATGACTGTAACCGGAATCGACCACACCGGGATTATTGCGGCGGTAGCCAATGCCTGCGCCGCCCAGAACGCCAATATCACCAACGTTTCCCAGACCCTGATGGGTTCGTACTTCACGATGATTATGCAACTGGAGCTGGACGACGCCCCCACCTCCCTGACGAACTTGCAGGAGACCATGACTGAGGTGGAACATTCCCAGAACCTGGAAATCCGGGTGCAATCTGAAGCTATTTTCAACGTCATGCACACCCTGTAATCGCCCACTATCCCCATCACGAACCCCGTATCCGCCCCGGAAGATGACCGGGAACCCTTCTGAATCCCCTATTGGAGCAAGACAATGAGTTTAGACACCGAGCGACAAATCATGGAAACCATCCAGATGATTTCCGAGGACAAACTGGACGTGCGCACCGTCACGATGGGGCTGTCGCTGCTGGATTGTGCCGATTCTGACGTGGCGCGCGCCTGCGCTCGTATCGAGGATCGTATCGTCAAGGCCGCATCGCGCCTGGTGGCGACCGCCGGCGAGGTGTCGCGGGAGTTCGGGGTGCCGATTATCAACAAGCGGATTTCGGTCACGCCGATTTCCCTGGTGGCGGCCGCTTGCCGCACTTCAAACCCGCTGCCCTTTGCGCAAGCGTTGGATCGCGCCGGTAAAGCTGTCGGGGTCGACTTCGTGGGCGGGTATTCCGCGTTGGTCGAGGCGGGGGCCACACACAGCGACCTGGCCCTGATTGATTCCATTCCCGAGGCTCTGGCCAGCACGGATATCGTGTGTTCGTCGGTCAATATCGGTTCTACCCGCACGGGTATCAATATGTCGGCGGCGCGACGCATGGGTCAGGTGGTCGTGGATACAGCACAAGCGACCGCCGCGGCTGACGGGATTGGGGCGGCAAAGCTGGTCGTGTTCGCCAATGCGGTGGGCGACAATCCATTCATGGCCGGAGCGTTTCACGGGGTCAGCCAGCCCGATACGGTCATTTCAGTAGGGATTTCTGGGCCAGGAGTGGTGCAGCGCGCCTTGCAGACGGTGCGGGGGCGCCCTTTTGAGGAATGCGCCGAAGCCATCAAAAAATCGGCATTTAAGATAACCCGAATGGGCCAGCTGGTGGGGCAGACCGTGGCGCAACGCCTGTCCGTACCTTTTGGAATCGTGGATTTGTCGCTGGCTCCTACGGCGGAAGTCGGCGATTCCGTGGCGGCGATTCTGGAAGAAATGGGCGTCTGCGCAGTCGGCGCGCCGGGCACTACCGCCGCACTGTTTTTGCTCAATGACGCGGTGAAAAAGGGCGGACTGATGGCGTGCTCGATGGTGGGCGGCTTGTCGGGATCTTTCATCCCCGTTTCGGAGGACATCAATATGATTCACGGCGTGCAGCACGGTTCCATCACGATGGCAAAACTCGAAGCCATGACCGCGATTTGTTCGGTGGGCCTGGACATGATTGCGATTCCCGGCGACACCAGCCCCGCTACGATTACCGGTTTAATCGCTGATGAGGCCGCTATAGGCACCGCTTCGGGCAAGACTACCGCGGTACGGGTCATACCGGTTCCAGGCAAGGGCGTGGGGGACAGCGCCAACTTTGGAGGCCTGCTGGGGTGGGCGCCGGTGATGGAAGTTTCCCAATTTTCCTCCGCCGATTTCGCGGCTCGCGGCGGGCGGATTCCCGCCCCGGTGCATTCCTTTAGAAACTGATTTCCGCAGGTTTTCAACAAATTGTGACGCCGCGCGGGTTTATTTCCGCGCACGAAATAAAATTTGTATTGACCGGTCAACTCAGCTGCCCAGGCGTCATGGAAACCGTGACTCTGACCAACACACCTCCATCATGCCCCCACAATTCACGGCCTAACGGCCCTGCAATTCACAGCTTAGCTACCCGAAAGTCGCGTCATCTCAAGGATTCACGCAGAAGCTCAAGGCGGTGATTAAGAGCGAGAGAAAGCACGCGAGGCATCTGACCACGGACCCCGAAACGCGCTAGCGCTCCTGCGAAGCCCAGAGGAAAAGCCGCGCTCACCCCTAGTGAATGGTGACCTTGCCGATGACCTCGTGGGCTTTCGCGCGCGCCTGGTCGGTGTCGACCCCGGTCGCTAGGGCCACGGCCATGCGTCTGCCCACGTGAGCCACCGGCTTGCCAAAGATTCTCAGCTGCGCGTCCGGACTGACCTGCAGGGCCGCGTCCACACCTGTGTAGCGCGGCTGGTCGGACTCGACGGGAGACTTCAGGGGAACCGAAGCTCCGGCCCTGACATCGGGGAACATGGCCGTGTCCACAGGCAGCCCCAAAATTGCCCTCGCGTGCAGGTCAAACTCGTTTTGCGGCTGGGTAATCATGGTGACCATGCCGGTGTCGTGGGGGCGTGGGGAGAGTTCCGAGAAGTACACGTCCTCACCTTTGACGAACATCTCGACCCCAAAAATGCCCAGCATCGGATTGTCGGCGTCCGCATTTGCGGACTCACCGCTCGCCGCGGCCGCCCGCGCGGTGTCGGCTGCCAGCGCATCGAGAACTTTCTGGGCAGTGACCTGGGCTTTCTTAAGGATTTCAGGTTTCATCGCTTGGGGTTGCCAGGATTCCACATAATCCCCGGAGGACTGCCGGTGTCCGATTGGCGCGCAAAAGCTGGTGCGAACCTGAGTCGGATTGTCAGGATCCAGGTGGCGCACGCTCAACAGGGTGATTTCGTAGTCAAAAGCGATTTCGCCCTCCACGATGACCCGCCCGGTATCGGCACGCGCCCCGGAGCAGGCCTCCTCCCAGGCGGCGGGCAGGTCCTCGGCACGCTCCACGCGAGACTGGCCATGCCCCGATGAGGACATGGTGGGCTTCACGAAACAGGGAAACCCGACCTTTGCGGCTCCCTCCTGCAGTGCCGCCAACGAGTCGGCGAAAGCAAAAGGCGAGGTCAAAACGTTTGCTGTCGTGGCGGCCAGGGTGCGGATGCCTTGGCGGTCAAAAGTCAGTTCCACCACTCGTGAGGAAGGTACGACTCGCGTCCCCTCCCCCGCGGCCGCAACCAACGCGGTGGAGGCGAGTTTCTCGACTTCAGGAACAATGAGGTCAGGACGCACAGCCGCAATCACGGCCTCGAGGGCCTCGGCATCAGTCATGTCCAACAAGCGATATTCGGTGGCGACCTGCATGGCGGGCGCCCCCGCGTATGAATCGCAAGCGACGACCTGGCAGCCCAGTCGCTGCAGGGAAATCGTCAGTTCTTTGCCCAGCTCGCCCGCGCCGAGCAGCAAGATTTTTACCGGAAAAGTCAGTGGGAAATCGCTCATGAATCTATCCTAGCTTTTCCCCGCCGCGACTTTTGCCGGCCTTTAGGCAGCACGGGGTGGTGTTATTTCTTTTTCCCGGTAGCACCCATATAGATACCGATGAGGATCATGGCGACGATAATCGACACAATCCACTGAATCCACTGCACGCCGCCGTTGGCATTGGTGTAGCCGAACAACTTAACCAGCCAGCCGCCGATACCGGCGCCGAGCGCCCCGAGGATGATGGTCCACAGGATGCCGATAGGCTGCTCACCGCGTTTAAATAGTCTCGCCAAAGCGCCAATCACCGCGCCGGTCACAATAATTCCAATGAGCTGTCCCATAAATTTATCCTTTCTTTATGGCCGTTCCAGATTCGGAATCGGCCTTTTCAGGCTATCAAAACCTCCCGTGAGGCGCTGAACAGGGAGTTTGTTCGCGTGCGACTGCGGCGGCTTTTATAGCGCCCCCGCTCGTCCCCAGCCTTTCCCATAAGCTAGAGAATTCTCAGTTTCGCCACCCTTTCGACTACGATAAGGGAAAACTGTGGCATGAACCCGCCTCACCGGATTCTGAGCTAGATTAAGGAAACCTTGTGACGACCCCTTCCTCCCCCTCCGAACCGCCCGTAGTGACAGACAACACCGCTACTGGGCCCAGCCACCACGGAGCACAGACCGCGCACCGTTTCGCTACCCACTGGGGTTTCGTGCTGGCCTCCGTAGGTTCCGCCGTGGGCATGGCTAATGTGTGGGGCTTCCCCTATAAGCTCGGGAATAATGGCGGGGGCGCTTTCCTGCTCATCTATATTTTCTTTGTCGTACTGTTCACCTACGTGGGCCTGCCCGCCGAGTTCGCCAACGGCAGGCGTGCCCGCACCGGTACCTTGGGAACTTACCGGTCCGCCTGGGCCACCCGTGGGAACCGGGCAGCCAAGGTCGGAAGTGCATTGGGCTGGTTGCCCTTGGCAGGCTCGCTGTGTATCGCGATTGGATACGCCGTCATTGTGGCCTACGTTTGCAAAGCGCTGTTCGATTCCCTGACCGGGACACTGATGAAAACTGATACCGAAAAATGGTTTGATTCTTTTTCTGGAACCGGTTTCTCGGTCGTGCCGTTCCACATCATCGTCGTAGTGGGGACGTTGATTACCCTGTTCCTCGGGGCGAAAAGTATCGAAAAAACTAACCGCATCATGATGCCGGTTTTCTTTATCATCTTTGTGATTTTGGCAATTCGCGTGGCTCTGATGCCGGGCGTTATCGAGGGCTATGTGTTTATGTTGACCCCGCGTTGGGAGGCCCTCATCAACCCTATTGTCTGGGTGTGGGCGATGGGTCAAGCGTTCTTTTCCCTCTCGATTACCGGCAGTGGCATGATTGTCTACGGCGCTTACCTGCCCGATGACGAGGACGTGGTGAAAGTTTCGCAGCGCACCGGTTTCTTTGACACTCTCGCGGCAGTGGTGGCAGCTCTGGTCATTATTCCCGCGTGTTTCGCTTATAACACTGACGTCGGAGCCGGGCCAGGCCTGCTGTTTGTGACCCTGCCCGCCATCATGCAAGATATTCCACTGGGTCAGCTGTTCGCGGTGATTCTGTATGTCGCCATGATTTTCGCCGGGGTCAGTTCACTGCAAAATATGTTTGAAGCCGTGGGCGAATCGCTGCTGCACCGGTTCCCGCGCCTAAACCGCACAGTCGTGTTGGTCGGCTTGTGCGTACTGGCGCTCGGAGCGGGCTTGGGCATGGAAGCGATTAGCTCCTGGGGCCCGTGGATGGATTTGGTTTCCATCTACATCATTCCGCTCGGAGCGAGCGTGGGCGCTATCACCTGGTTCTGGGTCATGAAGAAGGACGAATTGTTAGCGGCGATTAATCGGGGAGCCGCGCGGCCTCGCGGGACTTTCTGGCTATCGGTGGGACGTTTCGTCTATGTGCCGCTGGCCATCATTTTGTGCGCCATCGCTCTCATCGGCAAGGTCGCATTCTAGGGATTTTAGCTCCGGAATATCTCCGTTCATGGTGAACGCAACGGGCATCCCGTCACTGCTCCCAGCGCCACAGTTTACTGATTATAGATGCCACAAATTTAGGATTAAAGCCGCCACGAATTTGGTACTATAGCGTTCACAATTTCCCTATTAAGCCTGGTGGGGCAGGATTTAGTGCCAGGTTTCGCGGTGCAGCTGGGCGCGTGAGGCCGGTTCCAACTGGACTGTGGTGTGAAAAATCGAGATACCGTGATGATTCTGCAGGCAGTTCTCAATTTCGCTCAAAATCTCGAGGCTGTGCCCGTCATGGAAGCATTCGTCAGCCAGCACCACGTGGGCGCTCAGCACCGGCAGGTCCGAGGAAACCGCGGAGGCGTGCAGGTCATGCACGGCTAAAACGTGAGGCAGCTCCAACAGGTGCGCCCGGACCTGGTCCAAATCCAAATCCCGAGGGGTAGATTCCAGCAAAATTGCCCCCGCCGGGCGCAAAATCATGATGGCCCGAGGCACGATGAGCGCGGCGATGACCAGCGCCGCCACGGAATCAATCTGGGTCCACCCGGTCAGGAGCATCACCACCGCGCTAATGATAACCGCTACGGAACCAAGGGAATCGTTCAGAACCTCCAGAAACGCGGCGCGCAGGTTCAGGTTGTTCTGCCGGGAACTCAACAGGATGGTCAGGCTAATGAGGTTGCCGACCAAGCCGATAATGCCCACCACCAGCAGCGCTTGGTCCTCAATATTTTCGGGATTTATCAGGCGTTTGATGGCTTCGATGGACGCAAACACACCGATGCAAATCAGCAGCAGGGACTGCAAAGCTGCCGAGATGACCTCGGCACGCCGCCACCCCCACGTGAGCCGATCCGTCGCCGGACGCTGCTGCAAGCTGGCTGCCACCAGCGCAAAAGTCAGACCCGCGCAATCGGTGAGCATATGCCCCAAGTCCACCAGCAGGGTCAAGCTACCGGTCAGAGCCGCCCCCACGACCTCTGCCAGCAACACCGTGAAGGTCACCGCAAGCGCTGCCCGGAGCTGCCCACGACCGGCCTTGTGAGAGTGAGTATGAGTGTGCGAATGGCCGCCCGAACCGTGCGGCTCGTGGGGATCGCTGGACTCCTGACCTTCCTGATGACGCTGCATAAGCTTCCTTCCTGTGTTTTCTGCGTGAGCTACGGCTACGCCCTTGCTTAGTCTAGCCTAAGTCACAGGGTTTGCTTTTCGGTGTTTCATGTTAAAAGGCTGGTGCCAAAGCCCGGGTGAGTCTGGCTTTGTGGACAGTCATCCGGCGCTTTGGCGCCACGCTAAAGGAAGGCGTCGATTGTTGGTTTTCCTGACGGCGACGCCTGGACACTCGACCAATCGGCCCTGAGAAAACCCTCATTAGTGAAAAGTTTAAATTGGTTTTCATCGTTCAGGCATTTCAATAGTTTCCCAATATTAGACCGGGCGAATCTCAGCTTGGAGAAACCGGGGACTCCGCGAGAAATCCCACACACCCCGGGGCAAGCGCGGTGAAAAACCTTGTCACAGGGCTTTTCTGCCATGTAAAATGATGCCGCGAAGTGAATCCATTTCACGAATTCGCTATGAATATTACAGGAGAAGCCATGTCTAACCCTTACAATCCCGCCCAGTTCCCGCCGCCCCAGCAACCCCCACAGAATCCAAACCAATTCTCAAACCAGACCCCCGGACTCGCCCCTCAGCAGTTCGCGGGCGCGCCGAACAATTTCGCTTCGCAACCCCTGGTGCAATCGAATGATGACACCAGCCTGGGGGCTTGGATGCTGACGATTTTCCTCGCTTCCCTGCCGATTGTGGGCGTAGTCATGCTGCTCATCTGGTCTTTCGGGTCGGGAACCTCGCCCGCCAAGTCCAACTGGGCCAAAGCCACCCTGCTGTGGGCGCTGATAGTGATAGGGATTTATGTATTGCTTATCGTAGTAACCGGGGGTTTCATTTTAGGCGCGGCATTCGATCACAGCTGAGCGGGTGCACCGCCGGGCGCGACCCAGTCTCAAACTTTTGCTTTGCGGTAGCCCGCGGCTCTCGCCTCAGCTTGAGAAGCGAAGCAAGCCTCCGGGTTGGTGCGATTGTAGAACCTCTGACCGGGCATGTGGTAAATCATGGAACTGGCGTTCCCCTTGATTGGGGCGTTTGCCGGGCAGTCCTTACCGATTGGTTGTAAGCCACCATTGCCGGAAGGCTGCGGCTGGGGTTGTGGCTGCGGTTGGGGCTGGGGTTGAGGCTCAGGCTGGGGCTGCGGGGCAACCTGACATTGCAAATTGGAGTTATCACTCAACGCACCGGGTCCTCCCACGAAAGAAACCGGCACTGCAGGTTGAACAGGTGAACAATTCTGCTGTGCTAACAGCAAGGGCATCTTTTGCAGACCGGCGGCGGGCACAATCGAGAGAGCATCCGGGAAATTCACTCCCGATGCCAGGAAGGCATTGGCGGCGGGCTTCGCGGCAAAAATCTGGGACGCGGTTTCAAACCGGTTAGCTCCGTAAATCCGATTCGGATTTGGCATTCCCGCCAAGAATTCATCGGGAAGGGCACCCGGACCGCCCAGCACCATAGTGTCTGTAGCGCCCAGCTGCTGAGCCACCGAAACCGCATACTGTTGCGCACCCGGACCGGTAAGCATAATCGGCACCCCCTCTTGTGCGGCCAACGCGCCCCCAGCCAGCGCATCCGCAAAACCGGTGCCAGTCGCTAGATACAACTTCCCGACTTTTCCGAACTGCAGAGCAATTTTTGCGGCAGTCTCGTAACGGTTGGCTCCGGAAATTCGCTGCACCGCACCGAACTGCGTCAGCTGAGCCTCAACTTGCTCCGAGACCGCCCCGGCACCGCCCAGAATCGTGATGCTGGGCGAACCGAGTTGCTGCAGGTAAGCCTGCTGCTCGGAAGTAATTTGTGAGCCAACCAACAATATGGGTGCCTGCTGCGCGGCGGCCCACGGCCCGGCGGCCAAAGCGTCCGGAAAATTCGTTCCCGTAGCGACAAACACGTTTTTCGCGGTGGGGAAGTACGTCTGAGCAATAGCCAGGGACGTCGCGTAACGGTCCGGGCCAGCAATACGAGCACCCGCGGCTGAGGCGGGAATTTGCAGGGTTAGAGCGAGAGCAGCGGCAGCAACGCCGGCGAGAGTTTTCTTAAACATAAAACGAATTCTAGGATTCACGCCTCGAAAAAAGTACCAATCGGCGTGAGAAATCTCTCTCAACAGTTCCACCCTGCGCGGCTGATCGCCCGCGAATTTCGTTTCAACCGACCTTCTGAGTCTAGACGGATCGTCACCGTTTTGACTCCACCAGCAGCGTGAGTTCACTAATCTGTTGTTTCAGTTCGGTAATCTCAGCGCTAGTGGCCGCCCGGTCCTGCTCATTTTTTTCATTCACCATGTCGACAACCCACGAAGCCATGGTAGCTGTCACGACACCAATCAGCGCTACCCCGCACGTCATCAGGCATAACGCGACTGCGCGGCCGGTTACAGAAATCGGATATAGATCTCCATAGCCCACTGTGGTAATCGTCTCGAAAGCCCACCAAATCGCCTGCGGAAAAGACGTAATCAGCGCATCCGAAACACTGCGCTCCGCATCCAGCACAGCCAGCGCCGACACGAAAATCAGCAGCGCCGTGCTTGCCACCGAATACAGGGCTATCTTGCCGCGGAAGGTTGAACCGGCCTTGCGACCGAGCACTTTCACGAACGTCACGAGCCGGAGCAATCGTAGCGGCCGCAAGATGGGCAGCGCCACGATGAGCAGATCGAAAAGGTGCGTGATGAACCACTTGAAACGCGGCTTTGCCAAGGAAAGCCGCACCACGTAATCAACGGCAAAGGCAGCCCACACCACATTCATAATTAACTCAGTAACATTGGCCGCCCGGCCTTGTAAATTACCGATGACTTCCCAGGCATAGGCCCCCAAAAATAGGACCGCCAGAATCAATAGCGGCCAATCCGTCAAGCGCTCCCACGCGTCCAGCCTTTTAGATTCACTCATAAGCCCATAATAATGCCGTTCATGAGGATGGTTTCGCGGTCTTTGGCGGGAATAAAGTCAAGGCCGTGACGGTTGCCCAGGTGTCGAATTTACCAAGGATTTAGCCGAATTAAGGGTTTATCCGAGCATTGTTCTTTGGTAAAGTTTTGCTGTTGGGAGGTGCTTTAGTGAGTAAGAAATCAAAGATTTGGATTGCCAGTATCCTGGCTGTGATTTTCGTTGCCGCCGCAATCGGCGCAATCACCATGTACCTGGTCAACAAGTGGGAAGTCGTCATCACTGTGAAAGGCGACTCCACCAGTACTGTTGAATACGGTGAACAATGGAAAGACCCCGGCGCCACCGCTTATGGAACCAGTACCCTGTTCACCTTTACTCACGACGACCTCAAGCTGCACACCACCGGAAAAGTCGATACTTCCAAAGTCGGCACTTATGAAATCACTTATGCGGCGAAATACCGTGGCGTTGAAGGGAAAAAGACCCGCAAAGTGACGGTGCGGGATTCTCAGCCGCCCGCCATCACGGTCGACGGCGGGGAACAGATTACCCTCCCCTACGGCCTGCCCTGGCAGGACTCCTATTCCGCTACAGATAATGCGGACGGCGATTTAACCGCAAAAGTCCAAGTCGACGGCCAGGTCAACGTGAATGCGGCGGGGTCATACACGTTGCGCTACCAAGTCTCGGACTCCAGCGGAAACCAGGGCACAGCGACCCGCCAGGTCACCGTCATGCAGCCCGTTGCCCCCAACGCCGACCCGGCGGCAGGCTTGGACAAAGTTATCTATCTGACTTTTGACGATGGGCCAGGACCGGCGACGGCGCGCTTGCTCGATATTTTGGCCACCAAAGGGGTGAAAGCGACATTCTTTGTGACCAACACCATGGGGCACACGGACATGATTGGGCGCGCCTACCGCGAAGGGCACTCAATCGGGATTCACACCTATACCCACAAGTATTCTCAGATTTACGCCAGCGACGACGCCTACTGGGCGGACTTCGACCGCATGGCGCAGGTTATCCGGTCGCAGACCGGCCAGGACACCAAGATTATGCGGTTCCCCGGGGGCAGCTCCAACACCGTGAGCCGCAACTACTCGCCCGGAATCATGAGCCGCCTGACCAAACTCATGACCGTGAAAGGCTACACCTATTTCGACTGGAACGTGGAAAGCGGGGACGCTTCGGGACACACCAACAGCGCTTCCGTCTTTCAAAAAATTACCGCCGGGGTAAGGGGGAAATCGGTGTCAGTAGTCCTTTGCCACGACATCCACCCAACCACCGTCGACGCGATGCCCCAGGTCATCGACTGGGGCAAGCAAAACGGCTACACCTTCCTGCCGCTCGCTCCCGGCAGCTATCCTGCGCACCATCGGGTTGCGAACTGAGTTTGTTCGCGGCGTTCATTAGGGCGTTCGCGCGGCGTTCACAAGGTCGTTTCGGGGGTCACAAGGTCGGTCGCGAGGCCGGTGGGCGCGCCGGGTTGGCAAGGTTACGGGTCACTATACCGGGCGGAGCGGACGTTTCCCTGGCCACGAACTTGCTGTTCTCATACGGCCTGAAAGTGAGCGAAGTCAGCGAATCTGACGCGGTCGCGGCGGCGCAGCTGTGGCAGCCCGGCACGAGCCTTTCCTTGGGCGACCGCCTCTGCCTCGCCCTCGGCAAACGGCTGGGCGCCACCGTTCTGACCGCCGACAAAGCCTGGGGCGAAGGCGAAGGGATTGAACAGATCCGGTAGCTGACGCTCTCCACAAACTGCATCCCTGGAAACGTACCCTGCAATAGTCAAACCTTACAATGCAGGTTGCAAAAATCTATTGCGAACAACGCTGAGAATGAGCTTAAGCTGGCAACTGCGATCACATACCTCTGCAAAGCTGGAGTTCAGAGGACAAGGTTAAATCTTTCTTTACGACTTGTTTCAATTAGCCTAGGAAGACAAAGTGCCGTCAGCTGTCTAGGGATTCTTCATCCACTAGGTGCTCAGCTTGTTCAATAATCAGTTTGACTGCAGCCTCTTGCTTATCGGGTGGATACTTGTATTTAGCGAGCAGTCGTTTTATCCGCGAACGCATCCGAGCCCGCACTGATTCTTTTTGCATCCAGTCAATAGTGGCGGAGCGTCTAATAGTTTCCACCAATTCCCTGGCAATGGTTTTAAGAACCTCATCCCCCATCTGCAAAATGGCGGAATCATTTTGAATCACCGCATCATAGAGGGCGACCTCGGCGTCACTGAGTCCCAATTCCTCTGCCCGTTTCTGATTTTCGCGCATTTCTTTAGCCAAAGCCACCAATTCCGCGATAATCTCGGCGGTTGTTAGGGAGCGGTTAGTGTAGCGCTTCACCGCGTCAGCAAGCATTTGGGAAAACTTACGTGACTGCACCAGATTCGTGCGTGCCAGAGTGTGAATCTGATCCGTCAGCAATCTGCGCAGCAATCCTAGCTGCAAGTTTGGTTTTCCGCTTTTACCGATGGAATCCAAGAACTCATCCGATAGTAAAGACAGCTCTGGGCGTTCCATCCCGGCTACCTGGTAAACGTCTACCACCTGGTCTGCGGTAACCGACTCGTTAACCAGTTGGGATAATACGGAATCGATATTGCTGCTGCCTTGCCGGGATTCTCCTGCATCTGGGGCGAGAATCTTTAGTGCCGCCGTGCGCGCATCGGTAAACAGACGCACATCATCCCGAATTTCCAACGCTTCGGGACGTGAGGATACCAGTGCATAGGCTTTCGCCAGTGCTAACACTTGGTCTAGGTAACGTTTGGTTACTTCCTCATCGGAGAGCACATAATCCAGCACTGCCGCATATTGGGCGAGGCGCTCATCGGCGGGGAGCTCGGGGGAAGAATCATAAGTAACCGGATGCAAAATTCCTTTGATTACATCGTATTTTTCTTCCATGACTTGGATTAGTTGTTCTATGGGTACCCCGGCTTGTTCGCGGTCAGAGGAGGAATAGACACTCAAAGCTTTCTGTAGGCAGGAAAACAGCCCAATATAGTCCACGATTAGTCCGCCGGGCTTGTCTTTGAATTTTCGATTTACTCTGGCGATTGCTTGCATCAACCCGGCGCCTTGCATGGGCTTATCTACATACATAGTGTGCATGGAAGGCGAATCGAAGCCGGTCAGCCACATATCGCGCACAATTACGATTTCCAGTTCATCTTCGGGGTTTTTGGCGCGTAGTTTCAGGTCGCGGCGTGCCTCTTTGGAGTGGATATGGGGTTGGAAACTGGCGGGATCGGCAGCCGAGCCGGTCATCACCACTTTGATTTTGCCCTTATCCAGGTCATCGGAATGCCACTGGGGGCGCAGCTGGGTGATTTTGTTGTACAGTTCCACGGCGATTCGCCGGCTCATAGTCACGATCATGGCTTTGCCGGCCATGGCTTCTCGGCGTTGTTCCCAATGGTTAACAATATCTGCCGCCACCACATCTAGACGTGAACCTGCCCCCACCAGGGCTTCCAGCTGCGACCATTTGCTTTTGGCTTTCTCACTGGACTCGCTGACATCGTCTTTGGCAGCCTCATCTATGAGGGCATCTGCCCCGGTCAGAGCATCCTCGCTGAGGTTAATTTTGGCGAGGCGGGATTCGTAAAATATCTTGACGGTAGCGCCATCTTCTACTGCCCGGGTGAGGTCATAGACGTCTATATAATCGCCGAATACTGCCCGAGTGGAGCGATCATTGGATTCAATCGGGGTACCGGTAAATCCCAGGAAGGTGGCGTTTGGCAGGGCGTCGCGCATATGTTTCGCTAAACCGGTTTTTAGCCGTCCTTTTGCGTCCAGGGTTTCAGAAAATCCGTATTGGGAGCGGTGCGCCTCATCGGCAACTACTACTACATTGCGCCGATCGGTGAGGACGGGGTTTAGGTCACCGTCCTCACCGGGAGCAAACTTGTGCAGGGTGGTGAAGACGATTCCCCCAGATTCTCGGGTCAGCAGTTCCCGTAGATTATCTCTGCCAGTGGCTTGCACCGGATTTTCGGGGAGAATCTGCGCGGGGGCGAACACCTCGCCGAAGAGTTGGTCATCTAGGTCGTTGCGGTCGGTGATGAATACCAGGGTGGGGTTTTTCATTCGCGGGTCGCGCAGCAGTTTCGCGGCGTAAAAAACCATTTCGAAGCTTTTCCCGGAGCCTTGGGTGTGCCAGACTACCCCACCCCGGCGGTTCCCGTCCGGACCAGATGCCTTAACCGTAGATTCCACGGCAGCGTTTACTGCCCAGTATTGATGGTATTTAGCTACCCGTTTGATGAGGGCACGCCGGCGTTGCCCACTTGTCGGGTCGGTTATGGCTTCATCGGAATAAACCACGAAATTGCGCAGGATATCTAGGAAACGTTGCGGGGTGAAGACCCCTTTTATTAGTACTTCTAGGGCGGGACGGTTAGTTACAACTTCTCGCCCGTCCATAGTTTTCCAGGGGGCGTAATGTTCGAATCCGCCGGTGAAGGAACTCATCGCCGCACTGGTGCCATCGGAAATTATGGTGACCGCATTGGAGGTAAAAACTACCGGAATGTCGTGGCGATAGGTTTGAATCTGGTTCCAGGCGTTACGCATAGTGGCGTGTTCATCGGCAGGGTTCTTTAGCTCCATTAGCCCTACCGGTAGGCCGTTTAGGAATATCAGAACGTCGGGGCGGCGATTGTGTCCGTTCTGAATAATGGTTACCTGGTTGAGAGCCAGCCAGTCATTGTTGGCAGGATTATCGAAATCGATTACCTGCAGTAGTTTCGTTACTGTCTGACCGTCACCCGCCCTAGTTTCTACCGGGATTCCTTGCACCATCAGGTCGTGCATTCGCTGGTTTTCTAAGGCTTCGTCTTGGGAATCGGCGCGCTGCAGGCGTTTTAGAGCTTCGGTAATCATGGGCGAGGAGGCGCCGGGATTTAAACGCCGCAACGCATCTTCCACGCGCACCCACAACACGGCATCGGATAGTTTTTCGCGCACTGCCCCCGTCGGAGTATCTTTTGAGACATTCCCGGTTTGATATCCGATTTCTTGTAGCCATTTAAGGGCGGCAATCTCTACGGTGTTTTCATTCAGTGTCGTCATGGCCATCCCTCGCCTCCAAAGCTTCGGCAGCAAACTTGTCGAAATCGGATTGATATTCCACGTCTTGGATTACCCGATATTTTTCCAGTTCTTCTTTGGCTCTCTGGTCAGCTATTTTCTTAGAGATTTTCCCGGCGTTATCCAAGAGTTCGCGACTATCAAGAGTGAGTACTTGGTTCAGGAATTCTTCCCATTCTTCCATGGTGGTGGGAATATGCCGCTTGGCACGCGATTCTGCCAGGTTTAGATAGGCTTCAACAATTCGTCCTAAATCAGCCAATTCATCTTTCGTGAGGTAGTTCTTGGCGACGGTAACATCGCTGGCTAGAACTTTCCCATCCGGAGAGTTTTTCCAAGTCGTTAACCCCATATGCGGTTTGGCGGCGTCAGCTCGCTGGGCAATCAACTCGGCAGCGGTATGACCATGCACCGCGAAATGTAGTTTGTTTTGAACGGCAGCGAAGAATGTTTTGGTGGTGGGGGCATCGGGGTTGTAGTCGACTGCGGTGGCATAGATGTCGGTTATTTTTTGGTAAAAGCGGCGCTCGGAGAGACGAATCTCGCGGACTTCTTGGAGTAGTTCCTCAAAATAGTCATGCCCGAGAATCTTCCCCGACTCCATACGGTCGCGGTCAATAATATAGCCACGCAAAGTAAAGTCGCGAAGAACAGCGGTTGCCCACTGCCGGAACTGGGTAGCGCGAATAGAATTTACGCGGTAGCCAACGGAAATAATGGCATCTAGGTTGTAGTGCTGGATCTGCCGCGCTACCTGGCGAGAGCCTTCTTGGCGAACTATCCGGAAATTCCGGATAGTTGCCTCAGGGCTTAACTCACCGGAAGAAAAAATGGTCTTAAGATGCTCGTTTACTGTCCTAACATCAACGTCAAATAGCTCAGCCATCAGGGCTTGGGATAACCAGATAGTGCCGTCCTCATAGCGCACTTCGACACCTACACCGGACTGAGCGGTGAAGACCAGGAACTGACCCGAGTCATGCCGTATGAGTTTCTTAGTCATTTTCCCCCTCCGGCAGCTCGGTATCGGTAGCCTCCTGGACAACTTCCCGCGCTTCGGGAACGCGGATCCGCCCCGACATCAGCTCCGGCAAAAGTGTGTCTCGGAGGGAGGCAAGAACTTGATTTTCCAGAATTCTATAATGACTCATAATTCTCATCGGCATGGTCATTGATTCGATTTCCCTGAGTGCTCGTTCGTCTGTTGGAATATTGACTTCATATTCCCCTATCGCGGAAACACTCACTGCAGGATAGGCACTGCCATAGGAATTGCT
This sequence comes from Mobiluncus sp., assembly GCF_985070215.1. Lineage (NCBI taxonomy): Bacteria > Bacillati > Actinomycetota > Actinomycetes > Actinomycetales > Actinomycetaceae > Mobiluncus > Mobiluncus sp. The sequence goes on from NZ_CFKZQR010000001.1 coordinate 35,303, forward strand.
CTGTAAGTAGCTTGCGAACGATTTTCTACTGGCAATGTAGGTTAACACCGAGGACCCAAGAGGAGCGATCGGCCTAATAACTGCGAACCCGGTAGAAACTACAGTAAGTGGATGCGGCATAAGCACTAAAGCAAAAGCTTGCCTACCTGGGCGAACAGTGGAGAAAATTAAATCTCCGTCAGACACTCCTCTTCTAGCACGTGATGGCGCTTCATCCCATGACATTTGCTGAACCGTATTAATTCGCCCTACCGAAACCGAAGAAATATCTACGTAATGCACACCGTCAGTCGAATTCGGTTTAACTTGCTGCCTGTTGAAAGAAACTAAATCCTGCAACTTACATGATTTAGTAGAGTCATTTTTTAGCTTCTGCTCTACCAAGGTATTCGCAATCTGATTTAGCTTATGTGCAAACAGAATATTAGACTCGATTTTATCGTCCAGCGCCCCCAGCGTCGCGGCAATGCCCTGTTGAATCTGCATATCCGGCAAATCAATCTTTAATTGCGAAAATGCTGTTTTATTTACAATAGGGCTGGCAGAGCCTCCGGCAACCTGCTTCAGAGAATCCGCGATTTCCCACATTCGGTAATATAAAAATCTACTTGAGGCTTTCGAAGTGTCTACAATCAACGAATTGATTTGTTGATTAGTACAAACTGGGGTACGCAGGTATGACATTTTCCCGATTGTCGATCCAATGCAGACAACCGAAATAGCTTTAGGTGGAAGCACTCTATTTCTTAATGCCCCTACGCCAGTGCTCGAAATAAATCTTGCTGTTTTCAGCGTTGTATCTTTCGCTTTAATATCAGATGGTGTTACGAAAGGTACTCCCGAACTAGCAAACCACTCGGGATGTGCTTTCGGCGGGGTGGTACCGGTGACGATTTTGCCAAGATCGCCTAAGCGATAAGTTTTCATGGGCAATAGACTCATTCCAGGCCACCCAGCCTTTGCTTAATCTCAGCTTCAAGCTGGCGTCCGCGCTCAAATTCGGCAAATAGTTCTTGCTTTAGGCGCGCGATCTTCTTGTCTATAGGTTCGTCATCCTGTTCGACTTCAGGAATCCCTACGTAACGTCCGGGGGTAAGTACAAAATCGTTATCCGCGATTTCATTTAGAGAGGCCACTTTACAGAACCCGGGTTCGTCGGCATATTTTTCATGGTCACTCTTTGAGCGCCAAGCATTGTAGGTGCCCGCAATCTTCTTAATATCTTCGCTGGTCATCTCTCGGCGGGCACGGGTAACCATCCTCCCCATGCGGCGCGCGTCAATAAACAAGACTTCCCCTGTCCGTGGACGATGTCCATTACCGTGGCGATTCTTGGATAGGAACCACAAGCTGGCGGGAATCCCGGTGTTTAAGAACAACTTGTCCGGCATCGCTACGACGCAATCCACCATCTCGTTTTCGACTAGCTCGCGGCGAATCTCCGGGTCAGTGCCATCACCGGAAGACAGCGCTCCGTTCGCCATAACGAAACCTGCAGTGCCGGATGGCGCCAGGTGATAGAGGAAATGTTGAATCCAGGCATAGTTGGCGTTTCCGGGACGCGGGGTGGCATAGGCCCAGCGAGGATCGTCAGCTAGGGACTCACTCCAATAATCCGAGATATTAAACGGAGGGTTAGCGATAATGAAATCTGCCCGCAAGTCAGGATGTAAATCCTCGGTAAAAGAATCCGCCGATTTTTTTCCCAAATCAGCGTCAATCCCTCGCAAAGCCAAGTTCATCTTGGCCAGCTTCCAGGTGGTGTCAGTAAACTCCTGCCCATAAACCGACAACTGATTACGGTTGCCTCCATGCGCGTCCACAAACTTGGCTGATTGTACGAACATTCCCCCGCTGCCGCAGCAAGGATCCAGCACCCGCCCGGCAAATGGTTGCAGCATCTCCACCAGGGTCTGTACTACCGAGCGGGGAGTATAAAACGCTCCGCCCTCTTTACCGGTTTCTTTGCCGGCAAACTGCCCCAGGAAATACTCGTAAACAGTACCCAACACATCATCGGAACCATGATCAGTGTCGGTACCGAACCCGATGGTTCCAATCAAGTCAACCAGTTCACCCAAGCGTTTCTTGTCGAGTCCCTCCCGCCCATAGTTGCGCGGCAACACCCCGCTCAAACTGGGATTTTCTTTTTCAATCGACACCATCGAATCGTCGATTAACTGCCCAATCCCTGGCTGTTTTGCACTGGCTTGCAGATTTTCCCAACGCGCACCCTCGGGAATCCAAAAGACGTTATGCCCCGCGTATTCGTCGCGATCTTCCAAGAAGTCCGCAATTTGAGATTCATCGATCCCGTCCTCGCGAAGTTCCTGGTTAAGCTCGGCGCGCCGCTCGTTAAACCGATCAGACACGTACTTTAAGAACACCAACCCCAAGACCACGTGCTTGTATTCCGAAGGTTCCTGGTTGCCCCGCAGCTTATCGGCGGCCTCCCACAAGGTCTGTTCCAAGCTCTTTTTAGCTTTAGTATTCTTCGCCATACCGTTTCTCCTAATTATCCTTCGATTGGAGTTTCTCGCCCGCGAAGCGACACTAACGCGCGAAGTGTCACTTCCGAGTCTAAACCAACTGTTTGCGCCGCGCGGCTCTCCCATCCCCCCGCTAAACCCAACGATTTGTTTCGATAGCAAGATGGGTTCCGGAGGCACATTTCTTCCTGTAAAGATAAAAGTTATTCTTTAAAATTTATCTCGACCTCGGCGGCATTGTAGATATCCACCCTGTTTTGCACGTCTACGCTGTGTACAATCCAACCACGCAGCGAACACTTTTGAATAAACTCGTCGATGCGATTCACACCCTCCATTTCCCGTAAAGTAACTACTATTCCAAACCGCAAATTTCCAAATGGTGCGCTCGCAGGCTTATCCCACCTGGTGGTCTTGCGGATTTTTAACCCCCACATCTGCGTCTTGTAGGCCTTCCTACCGCGCTGACCATTACTAAAATTCTCGCCGATATGTTTGACGTTATCCCACTTTCGGTAGCTGTTACGCGCTGTGCCCTCAGTAGTGAAATCATCATTTTCACCTTGGCGGTTATTGTTAACCGCTCTCAAACTGTCCTTGTCATCAATACGCCCAAAGTGTAAATCCAATTCAGTACTGGTATAGTCCACGCCTTGACGGCGGTCACACGGGGGAAAATAGCACAAGGTGGCGCGGGCAATATACGGGTGCTTGCCATTCACAACCGGCACTGGAATATCGAAGTTATAAGTTTCATAAGAATCAGACATCCCAGTCAATACAAATTTAATTTCATCATCTTTAGACTTAACCAAATCCTCTATGCGAATGGGAACCTGACCATAGCCTCGCTTATAGTCCTCACGAAAGTCCCATCCCGCAGCCGCGTCAATTATCAGCGCTTTGGCAACTTCGCGGTTAAATCCTATTATCTGCATTAAATAAGCCATTTTACGCGCTATCCACGGTGCCGCAAAAGAAGTCCCCTGTACCCAAGAACCCCCGTTTCCCGCATAGGTAAACATGGGGATATCCCGATCCCCACCAACTGCGCAGACGTCGGGTTTTTTGAAGAATTCCAAGACCGGACCACTTCGGGAATAGCTGGCAGTTTCACCGGAAAATGAGGTTGCATTTACAACCAAGGAATTAATCGAATCAGCGGGAGCACCGATTTTCTGTTGTTGTTCCTGCGTTTGATTGGTACCTGCCACCACAAAAACAATGTCATCAAATCGAGATTGCAATTCATCCAGAATAGCTCCCTCAGGAGACACGAAGTTACGCGCAACCTCTCGCACAGAACCCTGGGAAATGTTCCATACTTTAATGTCACGGTTCTGTTCCACGATACTATTCACTCGCCTCATGAATGCAAACGAATCCGACCGCGACCCCGTAGCGACCCCAAAGTGCCGCACCCGGAAACGACCACAACCGTCATCCAAGTCCGGTACTAGACTTGGACCGTCGACAATAAGCGATGTAACTTTTGTCCCGTGAGCACGATCCTCTGGATGTATTTCAATTTCAGATGGAATTAAATTTATCGACTCAACCCAATCGGAGAAATACGCGTTTTCATCAAACGGGGTATCAATCACTCCGATGATGGGTTCATGACCTGGTTTAGGTATATCCAAAGGATTAATACCTGCACCGCTGAACTCTTCGGGGGTTAATTTGGAGATATCGGAAATCGCCATCGATACCAGGAAGGGGTATTTCCCTATCAATACACTGTATTGCTCCGGGCTCAACCGGAGAGCGCTTCCCAAAACCTGGTCAGGCGTGACTCTTAAACCCAAACCATTTAGAAAATCACGAACATCGCTGTAGCCGGTATCGTAAAGATTTACAACTACCCAGCCGTCAACCGCCTCCTGCTGAGCACGTATGCTGAAACGCTCAGCGAAATAAGCATCCCTGATTAACTGCAAAAAGCTGTTTTTGGACGGTTCATAACTCCACTGATTGCTGGGAGTCTTTTTTAGCTGCTCCAGTATTTCATAATTGATAGTGCCACCGTGTTGTCCAACAATTGCTGCGCAGTTATCCAACATTTCGATAGAATCATCAACAGTGGTTTCGCTGACACAATAGGTAATTACATGGTGGGTGTTCTGGTAGTTCCCCTCGAAGCAGGCTCCTACAATGAAATTACTAGCTTTAGAGCTGCCTCCGCCAAGTAGGCGGCGAATCCGGTTACTTTTAGCCGTTATTTTTTTATAGTAAACGCTGATCAATGGATTAAAGGGTATCTGCTTTTTCTGCCAATAGTCCTTTATTTCCATCAGCTGTTGACGCAAATCTAACAGGTGATCGGCACTGACTTCCCCATTCTTGGGTAGTTGAGGCAAACCTGGTCGCCGAGCACCTTTGGTTTGGAACTGACCTTTAAGCTGAAGCAGGTTATTCACCACGCACCTCCCGTAGTTCCCGGGAAATAGTTGTCTTCGGCACCTGGGAAAGCACTTCAATTTCTCGCAACGTGAAACCTTGCCGACTCAGTGTTGCATAATCCCTGATAGAAGTATCCGGACAAGCCTGGGAGTAAAGACGGCGTAGATAATCGTATAGATCACCAGGTTTACTGAAGGCAAGTGAAGTTCGCAGCATATTCTCAAGCTCTCCCGGATAAGGAATCTTTTGCATTTGATTCATGATTTTTCGGAACAAACGCATATTGTGTGCCACATTTTTGAACTTGTCCAACAATCCGCTCAGCATCACTTCAGAAATTTCTAACAGATCATCCCTGCTGTAGCGACCAAAATCAAGAATGGAATCAAATCTTCTGACGAGAGCTTTATCTAGTGCCGCATAAAGGTTGGTAGTGGCAATCAATACCACCTGTTCATTTAGAGAGTCGAGTTCCTTTAATAATGCCGAAGTAGCTCTACCCATTTCCCGGACATCATGATGGTTTACCCGGTCGAGTGCCAGTGCATCTATTTCATCGAACAAGACCACTGCTTTATCAGGGTGCCGCATCTCGTTTATTTCTGCGAAAAGGCGACCAATATTCTTGCCCGTTTGTCCAAGTTTGCTGTCAATAACCGCGTTAAAATCCACCAGATAAATATCACGATTAGTTATCCTGGCGATTTGACGAGACGTTTGGGTCTTCCCGGTGCCCGGGGGGCCTTGGAACAAAAACTTATTTACCCCGATATTGTGGGATATTGCATTACATACACCGGTCACGTCCATGGCTATAGCGTCCGGAAGAGGCAATGACGCTGAGGCAGACTCAAAACTCCGAAGAAAATCTCCCCCGTCTTCCCCTAGCGTTTGCGGAACAAAAGTGTTAGCGTCCGAAATAAGAGCCATAATATACGCTGCTAACTCCACGTCCCCGGCAGCCTCAAAGCTACGCGCAATTTCGGCTGCCTCGACCAGGAATGCTGATTCATTTTTATCTTCGTGATACCGGATAAGGTTGACAACATTGCGCTTCTTCATGGTATCTCCCTTCACTACACACAAGCATAGAGACATCTTGGGACGAACGCAAGTCTTTTTGGGACATGTTTTATCTTTTTCGTCGTTTTTGCCACGCGACCTGGCGCAAGTCTCTCTGGCGAACTATCCGAAAATTCCGGATAGTCCCCCCGGCGCTAGTCGCCATCGCCGTCGCGCTTCTCTCGGTCGTTCTTTAGTGGGGTTTTCCGCACTCAACACATCACTTATGAGTCTAAACCAAACCCTTCACGCAAAAGGAGACCCCTTACCCGAACAAGACCTACCCGCGACGCTAGCTAGACCCTCACCCCTACCCCCGCCCTTGTGCACTACCTATTTACCGATATGTCAATTAGGTGTACAATGGATATGCAACGTACTACTCACGGACAAGGGGTGATGGGTATGACAACCTCCACAGCAGCCCGGATTAACTTCCGCACCGACGCGCAGACCAAGCAATCTGCCGAGAAACTTTTCGAGGCCCTGGGACTTGATATGTCCACGGCGCTCAATATGTTCTTAAAGCAAGCGGTGCGTGAACAGGCACTTCCCATCCGCCCCGCCCTCGCCTACGTTCCCAATGCGCAAACCGCTCGTGCCATCGACGATGCCCAGAAGGTGATTGACGGCGAGAAACCCGAAACCGGGGCAGTCTTTAACGATGCCCACCAGGCGGCGCAATTCCTGGACAGCCTCTCATGAAGATTATCTTTGACAGCCAGTTTCAAACGGATTTTAAGCAGGTTGTACGACGCTATCCACACATTAAAGATGAGATGCGCGAGCTGATTTACGCTATCGAGGAACTCGGAGAAGTGCCGCCGACTTACGACCCGCATCTACTTACACGCGCGCGCGGAACCTACACTGGCTATTGGGGTTTACATCTACAAGAAGGCGCATTTGATGTAGTTGTGGTCTATCACCAGCGACAAAAGACCCGGATAATCAGGTTCATTCGCATCGGGTCCCACAAGGAACTTTTCCAAGGGAAAGAACTATAAGCATTTTTTCGCAAGAGCGTAATCTCTTTGACGATAAAGTGGCAAGAATTCCAATAGTCCCCCGGCGCTAGTCGCCCTCGCCGTCGCGCTTCCCGCTGTCGCTCCCAGGCCGGGGCTCCCTGCTCGCGAAGCGGTTCGCCATCACGCCTCCGACAACAGTTATCAACAACAGTGCGCACATCGCCGCTAGAACTACGTAATTAGCGCTGCCCTTCAACGCCGCAACGAAGGCCGAGAGCGCCAACCATACCCCGGCAAAGGCAAACAGCAGCCCATCTGCCAAAAAGACAGGCGCAAAGCGCTGGTGGGTTCGTTCCCAAGTCGACTCATCGCGCATGATGGCTCTGGTGCGAAACCCGATAGCCTCGTTCAAAGGCAGCGTCCGCGCCCTCGCCTTGATATAGATGACTACAAAAAACACCGCGACAGCAACCAGGCACACCGCACAGAACACCACTAACACGACATCCCCCTTTGAACCCGATGGACAATGCCAATTCCATTGTATAACAAGCGAACATTCCGCCCTAGAACGCTATAGTACGGGTTGAGGAAGAACGAGCGGGACTTTGCGGTGGAAGGCGCTTCAACCACAGCGAGGACGGGCGCGATGAGGCACAATATACAAATCGGCTAGCATATCGGAGGCGTATCGATGATCTTACGAATCGTCTTGGAAGGGCTCGTGTTGGGCGTGCTGCTGGTTTTTGTCTGCGCCGTCGGCATCCGCAAAAGCCCGGTGGATATGGTGTATCTTTACCCTTCCGAAGTGCAGGAACGGTGCGTGAAGCTGGGACTGACCACGCCCGAGAGAATCAAGCGAGGCCGCGCGATTTTCAAAGCAACCTGTGTTCCCGGCTACATCATTTACCTGCTGGTCTGCGTTTATGCGATAAATGGAGCTCGTGGGTTTCTGGCAGGATTTTGGCAGATAGCGGCAATCCTATTCATCATGAGTCTCATCGACCGTTTCTTTATTGATGAATACTGGGTGGGGCGTACCGATGCGTGGGTCATCCCCGGTACGGAGGACTTGAAGCCCTACATCAGAGCCCGCGACAAGTGCAAAAAATGGCTGCTCAGCACGGTGGGAGTGGCGCTTATGGCGGCCGTCCTATCCGGCATCGCCACACTCTTCACCCGCTGAAGCGGAAGCCGCACAGAACACCTAAAAACCGCCTTATGCTAAGGACGTACAATCCGCTCCGTGGGTCCATCACCCCACAGAACCAAGAAACCTAAACAAACTTGGGAACTGAAACTGTTAACCTCAGGCGCTAAGTGTCATTTCGTGCAAATCTGCACTGAATCTAAGTGTCATTTCGTGTTCACTACGGGTTATTTCGGGCAACGCAGCGCGGAAATGCCGCAGACCCGCCAATGTGTAGACCATGATCGCCAGCGATTCAACATAGCGATGTTTCTTTAGCTCCGGACATCCCTCAGGTTAGTAGCGGTTTTTTCTAATTCCTCGGGAGACGGCTGCAGTCCTGAACAGCCCCAGAGAACAAAGTCCTGGCTAGCTCCATTGTCAGTTCGAGTTAGCAGATTTAGACATAAAGAGTGCGTATTAGGCACACGTTACGCACATAACTATAGACTTTTAACCCGTAAGTTCTACGATTGTACTGGAGGAGGGCTAATCATGACCAAAGTTAGTACGAACATAAATTTGGATGCAGATCTCAAACGGTCAGCGCAAGAGTTGCTGAAAGATTTGGGTATGGATCTCACCACTGCCGTGACAATTTTCCTTCGTCAAACCGTGCGTGACCAGGGGATACCTTTTAGAATCACGAGAGATATTCCCAATGCGGAAACTTTGGCCGCTTTACAGGAATATGAGGCAATGAAAGCACACCCGGAACAATACCCGAGCTACGCAAACTTCCAGGAAGCCATGGAGGACGTTCTCGCATGAGCCTACGAGTTGTCCTGTCCAACCGCTTCAAAAAAGATTTGAAGCTGGCAAAAAGGCGCGGCCTGGATTTGGAACTTCTCAACTCAGTCGTTACGCAGCTTGCGAGCAGAAATACGCTTGACGCAAAGTACCGGGATCACAATCTCGACGGTAACTACGCCGGTTTCAGAGAATGTCACATCAGGCTCGATTGGCTCCTGATCTATCGAATAGATGGAAATCGTCTCATTCTGTTCCTGACCCGCACCGGTTCTCACGCTGACCTTTTTGGATAAAACAACACCACGAATGACGCTCACCTGAAAAACTAAGCAAATATCGAGGTTGGCATTATACCCCAAGTTTGACCCTCAGGGCGCGGTCTTTTTCCAGTAAGGCGTGCTGGTAAACATGACCGCTCCTGCATCAGAGTGTCCAGACCGTGCCACAAGTTCCGGCTAAAACGGCACACCAGTGCCGTTTTTACGCCTCCACGCTGCCACTTGGCGGCACACGCGGCTTACCGCCGCTTCCGCCAAGCGTCAACGACGGGGGGTTCAATTTCCTCACTCTTACATTTAGCTGTTTTTAGCGCGCAAGCGCGCTTAGAGGTGCTCCGGCGGCGAAGGCAAATCGTTGCCTTCGCTTCATCGCCTCCGCACTGTTGCGCGATGGCTCACGCGGCTTACCGCCGCTGCCATCGCGCTACGGGGGTTCAATTCCCCATACTAAAACGTTCAAAACCTCAGCAAATGCTGAGGTTTTGAACGTTGTGGAGGTGGGGGGAATTGAACCCCCGTCCGATCGGGAATACTTGCTTCTTCTCCGGGTGCAGTCTGTATTAGATTCTCGGCCCCACGCCGCCCACAGACCGGGCCACGTCGGGCTAAAGTTACCTAAAATCTCGAATCAACCTAAGTAACCCAGGCGATTCCAGTGGCTCTAAAAACGACGCCAGGATCCGCAGCTAGAGCAACTGCGGGCTGACGGAATCAGTTCCCTTGGGTTAAGCAGCCAAGGTGAAGGATTCAGTACTGTTACGTTCAGCACTTATTGTTTCGTATCCATCGTTTACGAGATGAGGACACCTCCTCGACCCGCTTCTCTCAAGACACTACCGACCGTCGAAACCGATCACCCCCGCTATTCAGTTATCCCTGCCAATGGCAAGTATTCCATTGTAACCTCAGCCCGGAATTCTGTCCATAGCTCGACGTACCCGACGCATATTAGCCGGGAAGATTCTGAGCAAATGCACGAACGACCGATTTCACTTCCCAGACTTCACTAATTACCACCAGAAAAATGTCCCTATCTGCACAGACACAGTTTGCAATCAGGAGCAATCCCGCCTGCACCTTCTAAAAACGGTCAGTCGTGCAACCAACTCCACCAAATGCCCCCCGCCCAGCTGCCGCCAGCGCGAAATGCCCCCATCGCACCGGACATCAGATAGGCTTTTAATATGAGTTCTCTCACCCGCCTGCACGCTGACCTCGTCGTTATCGGAGGCGGAGCTACCGGTGCCGGGGTGGCTCGCGATGCGGCAATGCGCGGCTACGATGTCATTCTGTTGGAACGCGCCGACATTGGGCAAGGGACTTCCGCCCGCTACCACGGACTACTGCACTCGGGTGGGCGCTACGTCATCTCGGACCCCGAATCTGCGACTCAGTGCGCCGATGAAAATGCTATTTTGCGCCGTATCAATGCTGATGCGCTGGAAGACGTCGGTGGTCTGTTCGTGCTGACCCCCGACGACCCCGAGGAATATGCGGACCGTTTCCTCCCAGCTGCCCTCAAAGCCGGTGTTACCTGCGAAGAAATCCCACTCAGTACCGCTTTCAAGGCCGAACCGCGACTGAATCCACAGATTAAACGCGCCTTCCGGGTCAATGATGGCGCAGTTGACGGATGGAAACTCATCTGGGGAGCCTTGGAATCTGCCCAGGAATACGGCGCGACAATCCTGCCCTACCACCGGGTCGAATCGATTACCGTCAAGGACGGTGCAATCCGCGCTGTGTCAGCTCGGGATGAAAAGACCGGCACAGACGTTCACGTTGATTGTCGCTTTGTCATCAACGCGGCCGGACCGTGGGCGGGTCAGATTGCTGAAATGGCAGGTGCCAGCGATATAGAAATTATATCCGGTCGTGGTATTATGATTGGTTTTAATCAACGTCTGGTTCACCACGTCATCAACCGCTGTGCCCTCTCCGGCGACGGCGACATCCTGGTACCGGCCCATCCCATCTGCATCATCGGCACCACCGACCAACCTGCCGTCAAACCGGATTTCCTGGCCATCAAGCCGGAAGAAGTCCAACAAATGCTCGACAAGGGCGAGCAGCTGGTTCCCGGTTTGCGCCAAGCTCGTCCCTTGCACGTCTGGGCTGGAGCTCGCCCGTTGATGCGAGATACGCGCGTCAGCGCCACAGACACCCGACACATGACTCGTGGCATGGCCATTCTCGACCACCTGGAACGCGACAACATTCGCGGTTTCCTGACCATTGTGGGCGGCAAACTCACGACTTATCGTCTGATGGCGGAAAAGGTCGTGAACATTATGTGTCACCAGCTGGGCGACAATAGGGTTTGTACCACCGCACAAGAGGCCGTCCCCTCCGCCCAGGCTCGCCGTTTCAGTCATTTGTCCGACCGGTTGCAGGCCCGCGAAACAGACCGCCATGACGACCTCATTATTTGTGAATGCGAATTGGTAAACCAGCGGATGATTTTGAAGACTCTGGCTGAAAATCCTTTGGCTAATATCGACGATTTACGCCGCCATCTGCGCATCGGCATGGGACCTTGCCAAGGCAGTTTTTGCGGGGCACGCACCGCGGGCATTATCCACGATTTTCGCTTGAAAAATCTTCCGACGCCGCCCGCTTCTGCGGTGGGAGCCCCCCCAGATTCCCCCACTTCCAATACCGTTACTCCTACCGCCACCGACTGCCCCGCGGCACTGCGTGCTGACGTCAGCACCACCATGCTGAACCTGTTCCTGTCCAATCGCCTAGGAGGAATCACTCCGATTCTCTACGGAGCATTGGCGCGCGAAATGGCTCTGCAGAGGTGGATTATGGGAACCTTAGACTTGGAACATCTGCCCGGCCCCAGCCCGGTTTCTAGTCGCGCTACTGGCGACCTGGCTTTAAATCATGACACAGGTCATGCCGAACCAGCAGGAGGTGCCCGATGAAAATCGCAGTAATCGGTGCGGGGTTGGCTGGTTTAAGCGCTGCCCTCATGGCTCACGAAAAAGGATACCAAGTTACGGTATACACCAAAGGCCTCGGCGGCCTGGTACTTTCCGCCGGCACCGGCGATTTGTTGGGCTACCTCCCCAACCGTCCTGACCCGGTAGTTGGCGACCCTTACCAAGCTGTCGACGACCTGCCAGATAACCACCCGTACCGCTTCATTGGGACCGAACGCTTACGCGCCGGAATGGAATGGTATCGGCGCGCCTTGCCCGATTTTTGGGTACCCAATGCCACGAACACGAACACATTCCTGGCTTCCGCCTTGGGATCCGTCCGCCCCACCCATCTGGTGCCCCAAACCTGTGCCGCGGGAGCCCTGCGTGACCAGATGAAATTGCTGGTAGTGGGCCTCAAACAATTTAAAGATTTTCCCGCGACCCTCATCGCCGACAACCTCAATCGCTCTGAGCGGTTCTCGCTTTCGGCGCGGGCAGTGACCCTGGATTTGAGCGGACGCGGAAACGAAGCCGACGTCACCGCCACGGACTACGCCAGGAACTTTGACGTCGCTGACCTGGATCCGCAGCGAGCCGCTAAACTGCGCCAAAAATTCGCCACTCTGCTGAACGACACCGTGCAAACCGGGGAAACCATCCTCATTCCAGCGCTGCTGGGATTGAGCCCGCAAACTTTTAGTGAATTTCAAGCCCTGGTTCACGCCCCGATCGCTGAAGTTCCCACTGTTCCCCCCTCTATCTTGGGTCGACGCGCCTACGACATCCTGGTCAACAGCTGCCGCGAAGCCCGCGTGGACATCCACACCAACTGCGCGGTTTTGTCCGCCGCCAGCCTGGACGGCACCGTAGCCGCGCTGCGGGTCGCACGCGCCGGGGGCGTGGACGAAGTGAAAGTTGACGCGGTATTAGACGCGGCGGGCGGAATGACCTCGGGTAACTTCGAGCGTGACTCACACTTAAATATCCAAGAAAAGGTCTTTAATCTTCCCGTGTTCACTCCCGTACCCAACGCCACCGGTTACCTCAATTCCATTCATCAGATAGACCTGGAAAATCGCCAGGAACTCGAACGGGTGCTGATGTCAGGAGTGGCGGTCGATAACACGATGCGTCCCGTTGACGCGTCCGGACACCGGCTTTACGACAATGTGTTTTGCCTGGGCGAAATGCTGGGAGCCTGCGCGCCGTGGCGAGAGCTTTCCGGGGAAGGCCTCGCCTTAGGCAGCGCCTGGGCGGCCGTGCAATCGTTGGCGTCCCTTGAGAGGAGCCGGTCATGACGGAAATCACCGCACTCGATTATGCCAAAGCGAACCTGGCGCGCACTTCCCTGGATCAGTGCCTGAAATGCACCATCTGCGAGACCCAATGCCCGGTCATGCGGGTCACCCCAAACTTTTCCGGGCCCAAATTCGTAGGTCCCCAAGCGGAGCGTTTCCGCAAAGGTCAGTCAGTCGATAAGTCCCTAGACTACTGTTCGGGCTGCTCCATCTGTACTACCGTATGCCCCCACGGAGTAAAGATTGCCGAACTGAACGCCCAAGCTCGGGCCGTCATGAAGGCCGACAACACGCCCTTGCGCGACCGCCTGATTACCCAAACTGAGCTGGAAGGTAAACTGCTGACCCCGCTGGCCCCCATCGCAAACGCGGCGATACGGAACCGGCCGATTCGCAAACTTGTGCAGGCCGTTATCGGAGTCCACGCCGACGCCCCCACCCCTGTGGCTCAATCCACCAGCTTCTTGACCTGGTGGAAGAGGCACGAAAAGGAGGTCTATGGCGGCCCCTACGTCCCGCGCCGTCCCCAGTCGACCATGTACCTGCCTTCTGAAACGAAGTGGCACCGCGGCCCGATTGTGTTCTTCCACGGCTGCGCGGGAGCGTACTTTGAGGTGTCCACGTCCATCGCGACGGTCGAGGTACTGGAGCATCTGGGGTATCGCGTCATCGTCCCGAAACAGGGCTGCTGCGGGCTGGCGTCACAATCAAACGGGCTGTTCAACGATGCTTCGCGCCATGTCTTGCAGCTGGCACGCCAACTGCAGCGCGCCGGAAAGAACCTGCCAATCATTTCCTCTTCCGGGTCTTGCGCGGGAATGCTGCGCCACGAGGCTCGCGAGATCATGGGGTTGGAAGATGCTGTTCTGCGAGACGTGGGCGCTCGCCTGTTCGAGACTTCCGAATTCATCGCGCGTCTGATGGACGAGGGCGAATTCCCGGAAAGCGACCTGCGCTCGCTGGACTTAACCCTGACCTATCACCAGCCCTGTCAGGTGAAATCCCAGGGTATCGGCAAACCGGCGATTCGAATGCTGGAAACCATCCCCGGCGTGCACGTGGTGGAATCGGGCCAACCCTGCTGTGGTATCGCCGGGACCTACGGACTAAAGAAAGAAAAATTCGCCGTGGCCCAAGCCATCGGCAAGCCTCTGTTTGCAAAAATTAAAGCCGTGAACCCCCACTTGGCGGCTTGCGACACCGAAACGTGCCGCTGGCAAATTCGGAAAGGAACCGGCGCCGAAGTCGTTCACCCCATAGAGATTCTCGCTCGCGCACTGGAGCTGCCGGGTCAGGGCGCGGGTGATTCTCCCGGCGCAGTCCGCTAAAAAGGCTCAGTCTGGCGACAGGAAACGATGTGAAAGGAAGACAACGATGTCTCAGAAAAAATATGTGATGGCGATTGACCAGGGTACGACTTCGTCTCGGGCCATTATTTTTGACCACTACGGGCGCATAGTTTCGGTCGGTCAGTTGGAGCATGAACAGATTTTTCCCTCTCCCGGATGGGTCGAACACGACGCGACCGAAATCTGGTACAACGTGCGGGAAGTCGTGGGCCGCGCCCTGGCGAACGCCACAAAACAGACCGGGATGGGGCTCAACCACCACGACATCGCCGCCCTGGGCATCACCAATCAGCGCGAAACCACAATCGTGTGGGATAAAAACACTGGTCAGCCCATCTATAACGCAATAGTGTGGCAGGATACTCGTTCCCAAGACCTGGTGGACCGGTTGGCGGCTAACGGCGGGCCGGACCGGTGGCGTCCGCTAGTGGGCGAAACCCTGTCCACCTATGCCTCCATCACCAAGATTATGTGGATTTTGGAAAACGTGCCGGGAGCGCGCGAACGTGCCGAACGGGGCGAGTTGCTGTTCGGTAACCCGGACACTTGGGTCATCTGGAACATGACCGGAGGCATCAACGGCGGTCTGCATGTCACTGACGTGACGAATGCATCGCGCACCATGCTGATGGATATTCACACTTTGCAGTGGCGCGAGGACATCTGTCAGGAGGCGGGGATTCCCCTCAATATGTTGCCCGAGATTCGTTCCTCGTCAGAAGTTTACGGTCAGTGCCGCCAAGACGGTTTGCTGGCTGGGGTGCCGCTGGCTGGGGATTTGGGTGACCAGCAGGCCGCGACCTTTGGCCAGGCCTGTTTTGAGCCAGGCATGGCAAAGAACACTTACGGCACGGGATGTTTCATGCTGATGAATACCGGTACCACCCCGATGCCTTCAGAAAACGGCATGATTACCACGGTTTGTTACAAGATTGGCAACGAGCCTACCGTTTATGCGTTGGAAGGATCCATCGCGGTAACCGGCTCGCTGATTCAATGGCTACGGGACAATCTGAACATCATCGAGGCCTCCGAGGACGTGGAGGACTTGGCTTCCTCGGTGAAAGATAACGGCGGGGTATATTTCGTGCCGGCGTTTTCCGGACTGTTCGCACCCTACTGGAAAGGGGACGCGCGCGGAACAATTGTCGGCATGACCCGCTACAACACGAAAGGACACTTGGCTCGCGCCGCTTTAGAAGCCACCGCTTTCCAGACCCGGGAAGTCTTGGACGCAATGGAGTCCGATTCTCACGTGAAGCTCGGTGAGTTACGCGTTGACGGCGGCATGACAGCAAATAACCTGCTGATGCAGTTCCAGTCCGATATTTTGGGTGTGCCGGTCGTGCTGCCGATGGTGGCCGAAACGACCGCTCTGGGCGCAGCCTACGCCGCCGGAATCGCGGTCGGTTTTTGGAGCGGCACCGCGGACGTCACTAACAACTGGCAGGAAAACCACCGATGGAACCCCACCATGGAACCTGACGAACGGGACCGCACCCTGCGCTTGTGGAAGAAAGCCGTGACCCGGACTTTTGACTGGGTCGACGACGACGTCCGGTGAACCTCAACCGCTGACGAAAAGCCGGCTTACCAGTAATAACGCTGGATAATGGCGTCCGCGAAGTGTTCCACCGCCTCCCGGGCGGAATCCAGGTACAGGTTGCCTTCTACCAATGATATTTCCATGACGTAGTACGAGCCTTTGCCGTCAGCCACCATGTCAATCCGGTCGTAAAGTACCTGGGTATCGTGTTCCGAGGTTAACTTAATGTAGTCGTGGATGTAGCGGCGAACCTGCTCGCCCCAGCCCCATTCTTCCTGACTGGAATAACGGGCGGTGACGATCTGTTCCGGTTCCGGGCCCTCGCAGGCAGCGTGCAGCATAGCGCCCTTTTGCACGGTATGGGAAATGACCCCGTTGTAGTACACAATCGAGACCTCGCCTTGTGTCTCAACTTCCTCCAAGTAGCGCTGAATCATCACGCCCGAACCGGCAGACAGCAGGTCCATAGCGTGTTCTATAGCTTCGCGCCGCGAATTGGCGGAGGTCGAAGTGTAGCGTCCCACGCCACGCCCCCCGCTGGAGATGGTCGGCTTCACCACGAAGTCGCCGAAGGCAGGGAAACGGGAGTGAACCTGATGTTTAGTGAGGTTTCGTTCGGGTTCCAGCCAAGTCGTCGGAATGATGGGCATCCCCAACTTTTGTAGCTCGCGCAGGTAGTGCTTATCGGTGTTCCATTCCAGGATTTCGGGGGTGTTCAGCAACTTTGGCACGGAACGAGCCCACTTGAGGAACTCCTCGCGGCGATGCGCATAGTTCGGAGTCGAACGCAACACTGCGAACCGACCTTCTGACCAATCCACGCTGGGATCATCCCAGCTGCGCATGACCGGTTCGATTCCATGGTCGCGCAAAGCATCACATAAGTCCTGGTCACCTGCCAATCCTTGCGGAGTTTCGGAGCTCATCACCAAAATGACTTTATTATCTGACATCGTTGTCCTTTCGATTCACATTCATTCTATCTGTAGTTTCGGCTGACGGGTCCGCTCCGGGCGGGACGATAGCTGCGTCCGCCTCACCGTAACCCTTGCGGGTGAGCCAAAGCCAGCTCAATGAGTTCGGTAACCAGGTCGGTGTAGGACAGTCCCACGTTCTCCCACATTCCCGGATACAGGGAATAGGGCGTCATTCCGGGCATGGTGTTGACCTCGTTGAGGATGATTTCCCCGGTATCGGGCACATAGAAAAAGTCCACTCGGCTCAGGCCCTCCCCGCCCAACAGCTGGAAAGCCTGGCGGGCGTAGCTCTGAATCTGCGTCGCGACACCGGCGGGAATCTGGGCTGGAATCTGCAATCGCACAGCCTCGTTAGCAAAATACTTGGATTGGAAATCGTACATTCCGGGGGTGGAAACCATCACGACTTCCCCCGGCGGGGTGGTTCGGGGGGCTCCCCCGGCGCGGCCCTCCAAAACTGCACACTCGATTTCACGAGCGCCCTGCACCGCGGCCTCCACGATAACTTTCGGGTCGTGGCGGCGAGCGGCGACGACCGCAGCCTCAAAGTCCTGCCACGAATCCACCCTGGTGACCCCGAGGGATGACCCGGCACGCGCCGGCTTCACAAAGACCGGCAAACCCCACGCCAGAACCGGAGCCGGGACTTCGTCCGCGCGGTGGCGCCAATCGAAGTCCGTGATGACGTGGTAGCGTCCCACGGGAATCCCCCCGTGTTCCAACAGGACTTTCGCACACCCCTTGTCCATACCGTTAGAGGAAGCACCCACCCCGCAACCGGTATAGGGCACGCCAACCATCTCACACAGACCCTGTATCGTCCCATCCTCTCCGTAAGGTCCGTGCAGCAGCGGCATCACCACGTCCACACGGCCCAGGTCCTTGATCGGAGCGCTGGGGGTGCGGGAATCCCAAAAGAATAAATGCTGGTTTTGCGGCACCAACGCGACGAAAGTCCCGTTATCCTCAATCTCGGCACCCTGGCCGTCCTGGAGACGCAGCGAATCGGACTCGTCAGGCATCAACACCCACGCTCCGGCCTTGGTGATTCCGATTGGTATCGGTTCAAAACGCGTGCGGTCGATATGGTCGAGCACACCCGCTGCCGTGGCGCAAGAAATCGAGTGTTCCCCGCTGCGCCCGCCGAAAATAACCGCTACCCGGGTCTTTTGTTCTCCTTCACTCATGGGTAAAACTTTAGTCCTTTCGGGGGTTTTTCTTGAATTCCTTTAGGCTGGCTCGGTTACCGTAGGCGTAGGAGCCGGTTTGGGGGCAAAGTTTTCCAGCCACCCGTCCAGTTTCGATTCCTGTTCGGGACACAGGGACATCGCTGCGGATTGCTCCACCCCAATCCAGAATTGCACTTGGGTGGCCGGCATCGGCAGTTTGTCCGACCCCGAGCCATTGTCGCTTTCGGCAATGAATGCCAGCACCCGAGTGGGATCCCAGCCGGATTCCAGCTTTCCGCACGCCCGCCATCCCATTTTGGTGACTTCTTTGCGTAGTTCAGCAGGGAAACCGGGGTTCAGGAAAGTAATCTGTTTCCAATAGGTTTCCTCACGAGCGGCCGCGTCGGCGGGACGCTGCTCTGGATTATTACCGTTGATATTGCCAAATTCCCACGCCAGGAACAATCCGGCGGCAAAGAAAATGAAAGCGCCAATCATGGTTTTTTTGGTTCTCTTGTCCCAGATGCCGGTGTCTTCGGCATCATCGTCGAAGTCTCGCAACGCTCGCCCCCTTTCTGTTCTGGGTATTCACCAGGTCTAACGCGACTTTTTCCCGCCTTTGGGACGGTTTTTCTTACGTCCATAGCGGTCGCCATCGACTTTCATGTCCCACACCTTCGCGGGGGGTTCTTCACCAGGTCGCAGGCCCCGCAAAAGTTCGGTCAGGTCAGCCATAATCCTCCGGGTCGCCTCCGTCACGGCCTCGTGATCGTCCTGTTTCCCATAGAGGTCGCTCAAGTCGACGGGGGGACCGGCCACCAGCGACACTCGACCACGGGGCGGCCAGTGCAGTTTTCCGTAGGGTGGCAAGGTTTTGTGGGCTCCCCACTGGGCGACAGGCACCACCGGAACCTGGGTTTCCAACGCCAATCGTGCCGCGCCGGTGTGGGCTTTCATCGGCCACAGGTCGGGGTCACGAGTGAGGGTCCCTTCCGGAAACATTCCCACGCACTCCCCAACTTTCAGGGCGGATTTGGCGACAATCAGGGAATCGGCGGCATGGGAGGTTTCTCGAAACACCGGAATCATTCGCGAGCGCCGCGCACAAAAGCCCACCACCGGCCAGTGCATCATTTCTTCTTTCATGAGCATTCGCGGGGAATAGTGGTTAGTTACCAGGAAGTGAGCAAACGTGACCGAGTCCAGTTCCGTAACATGGTTGGACACGGCGATGAATCCGCCGCTCTCAGGCAGGTGTTCCGCTCCAGCATAATGTCGCTTCACCAGCGCAATTAGCACCGCGCGCACCGGTAGCGAAGCCCAAAAATACACCCCTCCCATCGCGGGACGGCCCGCCCGGTTCAGCCGAAAAGGACGGGAAAACTGCGCGACCAGCCTGGTGCGGTCAGGACCGGAAAATTTCGTCATGAGTGCAGCTCCACCTGCGCATCCAAAGCCTTTAGCTTGTTCATAAAGTTTTCATAGCCGCGGTTGATGATGTCTACTCCGGAAACATTCGATACGCCCTGCGCCGCCAAAGCCGCAATGAGGTGCGAAAAACCGCCGCGCAAATCCGGAACCTCGATATCCGTGCCGTGCAGCGGGGTCGGCCCGGAAACGACTGCGGAATGATAAAAGTTCCGTGCCCCGAAACGACACCGCAGTCCGCCCAAGCACTCGCGATAAACCTGAATATGTGCCCCCATCCGGCGCAGGGCCTCAGTGAAACCGAAACGATTTTCGTACACGGTCTCGTGCACAATCGATAAACCTTGAGCCTGCGTCAACGCCACCACCAGGGGCTGCTGCCAGTCGGTCATAAAACCGGGGTGAACATTGGTTTCCAGCACAATCGATTTCAAATCGCCCTGAGTGCCGCGCCGGAACCGAATCGAGTCCTCGGTGATGTCGAAATCCCCGCCGACCTTGCGGAACGTGTTGAGGAACGTCATCATGTCAGCCTGACGAGCGCCCTTGACCGTGATATCCCCCCCGGTGACCAGCGCCGCCGAAGCCCACGATGCCGCCTCAATCCGATCGGGCAGGGCGGTATGGGTAAATCCGCGCAGTTCATCGACACCTTCAATCCGAATCACCCGGTCGGTGTCCACGGAGATAATCGCGCCCATCTTTTGCAGGATAGCGACCAAATCCATGATTTCGGGTTCCACTGCCGCCCCGCGCAACTCGGTGATGCCCCGCGCCCGTACCGCGGTCAGCAGGGTTTGTTCCGTGGCCCCCACGCTCGGATACGGCAGTTCAACTTTGGTGCCTTCCAGCCCGTTTGGTGCGGAAATATGGATGCCATTGGGGAGTTTCTCGACTTCCGCGCCGAAAGCCCGCAAAGTATTCAGGTGAAAATCAATGGGCCGCCCGCCGATATTGCAGCCGCCCAGATTCGGAATGATCGCCTGTCCCAACCGGTGTAGCAGCGGCCCGCACAGCAGGATGGGGATCCGCGACGAGCCGGCGTGTCGGTCGACGTCTTGCACCGAAGCCGCCGCGACCTTGACGGGGTTCATCGTCAGCACGCCCTCGGTTTTGTCGAAATCGACCTCGACCCCGTGCAGGTTCAACAGTTTCGTGACTACTTCAACATCGCGTATGTCCGGCACGGATGCCAGCTGGGATGTTTCCGGGGAAAGCAACGACGCCACCATGGCTTTGGGGACAAGGTTCTTGGCTCCCCGCACGGTTATCTCGCCCTGCAGCGGTCGCCCGCCATTCACCTGCAAAACCGACATCGGCTTCCTTCCGTCAACTCAATAGGTTCCTCCCATTTTACCCCGCGGCGCTCGCCCACCGCGTAGGGTAGAGACTCCTGGCTCTAGTTCACGGGACGAGCGGATTGAACCGGCTGGGGCGGCAAGTGTTTGGCCGGCAGCGTCTTCGGTTTGAAAGATGGGCGGCGAGCTTCGTAGGCGGCGATGGCCTCCTCATCGCGCAGGGTCAACGAAATATCGTCCAACCCTTCCATTAAACGCCAGCGCGTGTAATCATCGATGGCAAAACTGCAGGTGAAATCCTCTACGCTGGCGGTACGCGCCTCCAAATCCACGCAAACTTTCGCCCCCGGGTGAGCCTGCAGAATCTCCCAGAGTCGGTCACAGTCGGCCTGGCTGATGACCCCGGTCACCAAGCCCTGTTTCCCGGCGTTACCCCGGAAAATATCAGCGAATTTCGGGGAGAGAATGACTTTGAAACCGTAGTCGCGCAACGCCCACACCGCGTGTTCACGACTCGATCCGGTGCCAAAGTCCTTGCCCGCCACCAAAACGGTACCCGACCGGTAAGCCTCTTGATTTAGTACGAACTTCGGGTCCGTGCGCCAGGCGGCAAACAGCGCGTCATCGAATCCGGTCTTTGTCACGCGTTTCAAATAAACCGCGGGGATAATCTGGTCGGTATCCACGTTCGTTACCTGCAGCGGAACTCCCACGCCGGTGTGTTTTGTAAACTTTTCCATTTGTTTTCCTTTTCTTAAGCTGAATCTATAGGTCATTGGGACTGCTGAGAGTGCCGCGAATCGCGGTAGCGGCGGCGACCAGCGGACTGACCAGGTGGGTACGCCCGCCCTTGCCTTGGCGGCCCTCAAAGTTGCGGTTGGATGTCGAGGCGGAACGCTCGCCGGGCGCGAGTTTGTCCGGGTTCATCGCCAGACACATGGAACACCCGGCGTTGCGCCACTCGGCGCCGAAATCGCGGAAAATCTGATCGAGGCCTTCCCGTTCCGCTGCCAAACGCACCCGCGCAGACCCCGGCACCACCAAAACTCGCACGTCCGGGCTCTTGTGACGGCCCTTCACAACCTCCGCGGCGGCACGCAAATCCTCCAAACGTCCGTTCGTGCACGAGCCGATAAACACCGTGTCCACTTTTATGTCACGCATTTTTGTGCCCGGCTGCAAATCCATGTATGCCAGGGCTTTCTGCGCAGTCAGGCGTGCGGTTTCATCGCTGAGCGTGGTGGGATCGGGAACTTCTCCGCTCAACGCCACCCCCATGCCCGGGTTGGTACCCCAGGTCACAAACGGTTCGAGGGCATCGGCATCGATATCGACCTCAGCATCGTAGACAGCGTCAGCGTCGGTTGGCAGGGTTCGCCAGTACGCCACGGCGGCGTCCCAATCCGCGCCCGTGGGAGCGTGCGGACGGCCTTGTAAGTACGCAAAAGTCGTGTCGTCCGGCGCAATCATTCCGGCACGGGCCCCGGCCTCGATGGACATATTGCAAATCGTCATCCGCGCTTCCATCGACAAGTCCTCAATGGCTGAGCCGCGGTATTCCAGGACGTAACCTTGCCCGCCGTTGGTGCCGATTTTCGCAATAATCGCCAAAATCAGGTCTTTCGAGGTCATGCCCGGTTTCAAATGCCCAGAAACGTTGATTGCCATCGTTTTAAAAGGAGCCAGCGGCAGGGTTTGGGTCGCCAACACGTGTTCGACTTCCGAAGTGCCAATTCCGAAGGCCAGCGCCCCAAAAGCCCCGTGGGTAGACGTGTGCGAGTCGCCGCAGACGACGGTCATCCCCGGTTGGGTCAGTCCTAGTTGCGGCCCGACCACGTGGACAATGCCCTGGTCGGCGTCGCCCAGGGAGTGGAGTCGGAGTCCGAAGTCCGCGGCATTCTTTCGCAGAGTTTCAATCTGTAGCGCAGAGGTCGGGTCAGCGATGGGACGGTCAATGTCTTGTGTGGGGGTGTTGTGGTCCTCTGTAGCCAGCGTCAGTTCGGGGCGGCGCACCTTCCGCCCGGCTTGACGCAGCCCGTCAAAGGCTTGCGGACTGGTCACTTCGTGGCACAGCTGCAGGTCGATATAGAGCAAATCCGGCGCTCCGTTTTCCCCTTTTTTCACCACGTGGTCGCGCCATACTTTTTGTGCAAGCGTCTCACCCATTTTTGCCTCTTTTCATTGCGCAGTCTGGAACGTTCGCCCGTTGGGGACGGTGCGGAGTTCCGCGGGTTTTCCTGTTGTTATCAATGTTTACCCGTTATTACCAGCCAACTTGCATTTCACATTGTGAGATGGCAATATCAAGGTATGGACAAGTCTAACGCAAATTCCGGTGTAGGGGTACTCGACAAAGCTGTACTGATTCTCTCGACCTTGGAGGCCGGTCCCGCGACCCTGGCTCAACTGGTGGACACCACACATTTGGCCCGACCCACCATTTACCGCCTAGCGGTGGCTTTGGAACATCATCGTTTCCTGACCCGGGACTCCCAAGGTCGCTTCACGTTGGGGCCCCGCCTAGCGGAACTGGCCGGAGCAGCCGGGGACGACAGACTTTTGAGTGTCGCCGCACCGGTGCTGGCTGCCCTGCGCGACCATACTCACGAGTCTTGCCAACTGTATCGCCGTCAAGGCGACCAGCGGATTTGTGTGGCTGCCGCCGAACGACCCATCGGTTTGCGCGATTCGATTCCGGTGGGGGCGACCCTGACTATGCAAGCCGGATCTGCCGCCCAAATCCTGCTCGCATGGGAGGAACCAGAACGCCTGCACCGGGGGCTGCGCGGGGCGGCCTTCAACGCCACTATGCTTTCAGAAGTCCGTCGGCGCGGTTGGGCACAATCAGTTGGGGAACGCGAACCCGGCGTCGCCTCCGTGTCCGCCCCGGTCCGCGGCGCGACCGGCCGTGTGGTCGCTGCCGTATCTGTCTCGGGACCCATCGAACGCTTGGGACGCCAGCCCGGTCGCACCCACGGCACCGCCGTTGTTGCCGCCGCCAACCGC
This sequence comes from Mobiluncus sp., assembly GCF_985070215.1. Lineage (NCBI taxonomy): Bacteria > Bacillati > Actinomycetota > Actinomycetes > Actinomycetales > Actinomycetaceae > Mobiluncus > Mobiluncus sp. The sequence continues at coordinate 59,446 of NZ_CFKZQR010000001.1, forward strand.
TTGAGCGAATTCCTGCGCCGCGACGAGGAATAACCCGGCCGGTCTCGGGTCCGTAAATAACTCTGAAATTTTCACCTCCAGGGTCATCTCTAAACTATGTTTTAGATAGTGTTCCACCGAGAGGATGAAAAATGGGAGACAAGCATTTCACATGGATTGACTTTTACACTAAGTTCGCGGATCAGCTGCTGACCTACCGCGACGACAGAGGGTCACTAATCCGTAAATTACAGGCCGTGTTCGCCAATCTGGGGATGGACTTACCTACCTTGGACTCGGTTCCAGTTCCCTCGGACATAGATCCGTTTACCGTATTTGGGTTGTTCAACAAAAAGGTAAGCGACCAAAGTCGACAAGCCATCATCGCGTCTCTCGCGCAGGAATTTTCCATTGCCGCCCAGCCGGTAGAGGACTTCGATGGAATTTCCACTCTGATGCCGCCCATGGCCACCTACTATGGATTTGAAAATGACTCGCGACGCCAGCCTTCGGACATCGATAACCTCTGGCTCATGTACTGTGCCGCGCTGAATTACGCGAGGGATAAGTCAGTCTCGAATCGCGATTCTTTCATTGAAAATTTTGACCGGGTTCGCAAACAGTTTGCTGTGAAGTGGAATTTGACGATGGCCCTGTACTGGATACGGCCACACGACTATATGTGCCTAGACTCCAGGAATCGCTGGTATCTCACCGAGGCATCCACATTTGAGAGTTCTCTTAAATCCAGGATAAAGGAGCAGCATAACGCCCTGCCCACCGGCAGCCAATACCTGGAAATATGCGACAGTATTGCAGATTCCTTGAAAACCGCCTCATCCCGGCAGCGCACGTTCTATGAACTTTCGCATGAGGCATTTTTGAGCTCCGAAGCTGAGAATCAACGACGGAAAGAGAAAGCGAACGAAACCCCGATTCAAACGGCAGTAGTCACAGCCGATGATGACTCAGATGATGCCCCCAATGATTTTCAACCGTATTCCACTGATGATTTCCTCTCGGAAGTCTACCTTGGGGCTCAGGAGTACGAAGATTTGCGTGGCATTCTCGGCTGGAAAAAGAACATCATTCTGCAAGGGCCTCCCGGAGTGGGCAAGACATTCGCCGCCAAGAGACTGGCTTATTCGATGATGGGGACCCGAGACTCGAGCCGCGTTGAGCTGGTACAGTTCCACCAAAGCTATTCCTACGAGGATTTCGTGATGGGATACAAGCCTGATGGTTCTGGTTTTGCCCTGAAAGACGGGGTTTTCAAACGTTTTTGCGACCTAGCTCGGACCGATAGCAACAACGAGTATTACTTCATCATTGATGAAATTAACCGCGGCAATCTCTCTCAGATATTCGGTGAACTGTTGGTGTTGCTTGAGGCTGACAAGCGGGGAAAACCGGCGACCTTGGCCTACACGGACGAACCATTTAGCGTACCGGGGAATCTTTACGTTATCGGGATGATGAACACCGCGGACCGCAGTCTCGCTCTGATCGACTATGCGCTGCGGCGACGCTTCAGTTTCTTTGAGATGAAGCCAGCTTTCGCTTCAGAGGGCTTTCAGCAGTATCAAAGCTCCTTAGAGAACGAGAACTTCAATACTGTGGTCAGAACCATTGCTGAACTGAACCACGACATTGCCGGCGACCCGGCCTTGGGCAAAGGATTCTGTATCGGTCACAGCTACCTGTGTGGCACCAGCAAAGACAAGATAAAAGACGAATGGCTGCGCGCCGTATTAAGATATGACATCATCCCCCTACTAGAGGAGTACTGGTTTGATGAGCCGGAAAAGTTGGAATCATGGAAATCCCGTTTGGAAGGTCTCATCCCGTGAGCACCAAGGAACCCATCCTGGTAAAAAATATTTTTTACATGCTGTCCTACGCGTATCGTGAGCTGAACCGTGGAGAGTACGCCCACCTTGACAGAGAAACGTTCGACAACATTCATTCCTTGTTTGCCGCCATTTTGTCTGCGGGAATCGGACGGCAAATCAAGCAGGGACTGCCGCGGGAATACCTGGATACCCACGATAATCTCACCACTGTTCGCGGTCGCGTTGACATCCCTGCCACACTTCGCAATCGCATAAGTCAGAAACAACGAATCTCATGCAGTTTCGCCAAGCTGTCCACGGATAACCTCGCCAATCAAGTCTTGGCAGCAACAGCGCAGCTGCTGTTGAGACATGCGGATGTGAAGGAAAAACAGCGCCAGGAACTGAAACGCGCCCTGCTGTTCTTCTCAAACGTCACTCCCATCGATTTACGGAATATTCGGTGGAATACCCTCATTCTGACCTCCCGCAACCGGTCCTACCGGCTGCTTCTGTCTATCTGTCGGTTCGTTGTGGAAGGTATGCTGCCGCGTGAACAGCACGGTGAATACCGGCTCGCAAAGTTCCTTGATGACCAGGAAATGAGCCGTCTATACGAAAAATTCCTGTTGGAATACTTCCGACGCGAACACCCGTCCCTACAGGTGAACGCCAGCCAAGTCCCTTGGGCGCTCGAGCCAGGCGCGGACGACACATCGCTGCCCCAGATGCGCTCGGATGTCACCTTGACGGATACTCACGGACACACCCTGATTATTGACGCCAAATATTACAGCCAGATTTTGACCAGGTATTTCAACAAAAATACCTTCCGCTCCGCGAATTTATACCAGATTTTCACTTACGTTAAGAACTACACGGCCACGGCGTCTACGATGACGTCCGAATCTGTGGTTTCGGGAATGCTGCTGTACGCCAAGACTGACGAGCAAGTTCCTGCAGAAAGCACCTGGAACATGAGCGGTAACACCATTAGCGTCGCCACTTTGGATCTGAATCAAGACTTTGCCGAAATCCGAGCGCGCCTAGACGGCATCGTGGAACGTTTCTTTCCCGAACAGGCAGCTCCGAAGCCAAGCGGAGGCATATAACCAAAAAGCTGCGCGAGAACCGCGCAGCTTGGCAAACATACATGAAGTTTGAAAACCTCTTTCAAGAGGTGGTACCCCCAACCGGATTTGAACCGGTGTTACCGCCGTGAGAGGGCGATGTCCTAGGCCGCTAGACGATAGGGGCGCTGGGGTACCAGGATTCGAACCTAGACTGAGTGAACCAGAATCACTAGTGCTGCCGTTACACCATACCCCATAACACTCGGCGCAAAAATCCCTGACGAGATTTTCGCACCGAGTGTCAAGGTTACCCTAATAGCTAGGCATTTGGCAAGTTCTCAGAGTTGCCTTTCTTTTCGTAAACCAGCATCGAGATATTGTCGAACATCTCTTTCGAGGCCTCGACCAATTCATCCGAGGCATGCTGGAGGGTTTCCACACCCTTGCCAGCTTCCTGGGCAATCTCTTGATATTGAGAAATGGTTTCCGCAATCGAAGCCGAACCGGTCGCCGCTTCAGCCACAGAACGGCTCATCTCGTTGGTCGTAGCGGTCTGTTCCTCCACGGCCGCCGCAATGGTGGTCTGGTAGTTGTTAATCTGGTTGATGATGTCAGAAATCTTTTCGATTGCTGCCACCGCGCCATCCGTATCAGCTTGGATAGCCGTAATCTTGGCAGTGATGTCATCGGTTGCTTTACCGGTTTCCTGAGCCAGGTCCTTGACCTCACCAGCCACCACCGCGAAGCCTTTACCGGCATCCCCGGCACGAGCCGCCTCAATGGTGGCGTTCAGGGCCAGCAGGTTGGTTTGCTCGGCAATAGCGGTAATGGTGTTGACCACATCGCCAATTTCGCGCGAGGAAACCCCCAGCTTAGAAACAGTTTCACTGGTTCGCTGCGCCACTTCGGTAGCCTCCCCAGCCACCCTGGCAGCTTCGTTAGCGTTGGAAGAAATCTCGCGAATCGAGGCGCCCATTTCTTCCGCACCAGCAGCCACGGTCTGAATCGACTGCGTCACATCGCCGGCCGCGCCAGCCACAACCTGAGTCTGGGCGATAACTTCCTCGGTCTCCTTGTAACCCTCATCGATGCCGTCCCCGACCTCCTTGGCCACGGAATTAACCTTTCGTGCCGTTGTAGCAGCCGAACCAACAACTTGACGCAGGGTTGCCAAACTCTCGTTGAGCTTCATCGCCACGTCGCCCAGCTCATCGTTCATTAGCATCTCGGCTTCATCTGTCATGTCACCCTTAGACAGCGACTCGATGGAATCGCCCGTGTTCGCCACGGTCTTGCGCAGCACACGACGCACAAAGAAACCAATGAGCAGAGCGAGAAGCAGCACCACCAGGTAAACGACGCACATGACAATCATGACAATCGTTGACACCGCTTCAGACTGCTCGGTTGCCTCGTCCATCTTGGATTCCAACGCGTTGGCAATCTGCGGGACCAGGTCGCTGAGCTGATTAGCCAAGTCCAGCACATCAATAGCCGCGGCTTCTTCGCCCTTGCCCTGGTTGACCAGTTCGGTAATCTGGTTGACTTCAGCTTCAAACTTCTTCATCACATCTGTAGCCTGAGCCACCAGCGGCGCGATAGTCTGATCGTCAATCTTTGACATTTCCTCCAAGCGCTGATCCGTCAGCTCCATGAAGTGCTTAACATTCTCGGTGGCCACCTTCATCGAGGCTTCACGAGCTTCAGAACTGATGGTCTGGGAGGTGCCAACCCGTTTCAATTCACGTTCCGAAGCAATCAAACGCGTCATGTCATAGTGCATCGCCTGAGCCGCCTCGACCTGACTCTGTTCAGCTACATAGCTCTCCGTGGAGTTGCCATAGATGCGTACACCCACCACGAATAGCAGCAGCATCACCAGCAGACCGACAACACCGGCAACCCCGATGGCGCCTATCTGAACTACCAGGGGCAGCCGCCGCATCTTCTTGCCTTTGGCGTTAACCCGCGCTTTACCAGCATTCTTCGCCGCCGCATCACTCATTGTCTTTTCTCCAGTATTCGCGCTCACTGTACTTTGTAAATCCGTAGTCACGATCGTCCTCCCTAGTACTTGAACTCATTGAGGCGGGTAACCAGGTCGTTTGACTCTGTAGCCAGTACACCCATCTTTTGATCCACATCAGCAAATCTCTCAGCCAAGTTTGTGGTGTTACGAGCAATATCAGCCACATTTTCCGCGATGGTGGTAGAACCATCAGCAGCCTCCGAAACCGACCGGCTCATTTCGTTGGTCGTGGCGGTCTGTTCCTCAACCGCGGCCGCAATAGTGGTCTGGTAATCGTTGATGGAGGCGATGATGTTGGATATTTCTTCGATGGCAGCAACTGCGGCCTCCGTATCGGTCTGGATCTGTTCGACCTTGACGGCGACTTCCTCAGTAGCGCGTCCCGTCTCCGCCGCCAAGTCCTTGACCTCGCTAGCAACCACGGCAAAGCCTCGTCCGGCATCTCCCGCTCGTGCGGCTTCAATAGTCGCGTTCAGGGCCAGCAGGTTCGTCTGTTCCGCTACCGCCGTAATCGTCTCAATGACTTCACCGACCTCGCGGGAAGACTCGCCAAGTTTAGCCACGGTTTCGTTAGTTTGCTGGGCGACTTCCGAGGCTTCCTTGGCCACTCCAGCGGCCGCGTTAGCGTTGGAAGAAATCTCTTTAATCGAGACGCTCATTTCCTCCGCACCAGCAGCGACGGTTTGAATAGAGCGAGAAACTTGCTCGGCCGCCGCCGCCCCGCTGTTGATGTAGTCGGTAGCTTTCTGGGTGGCGCCTACTGCTTCGCGAGAGCCTTCCCCAATTCCTGCGGTAATCTTGCCGACGTTCTCTGCCGCGCCGATGGTTACGGCGATGCTTTGACGTAAGCCACCCATAGCATCGTTGAAGTGGTCGCCCATATCGCCGACCTCATCTCTGCTGTGACGCTGCACCTCGGCGGTAAAGTCGCCTTCCGTGAGTTTGTCCATCCCCGCGGAAAGGGCGCGGACCGACTTGATCATGGGCGCTACCAACAGACGAACAATCAGGAAAACCAACACTGCCCCGATAACGAGAATAACGATTGAAATAATGATGGTCGTGCCTTCGGTTGTCGCGCGGGCATGTGCGGCATCTTCGCGTTCAACTACGTAAGTGTCCAGCAGGGCGCGGGACTTGTCCGCAAAAACGAAACCGTTTTCTTCCTCGAACTGACCAAAGACGTTTGAAGCCTCCAAAGCCCGGGCGTTGTTCCCCGCTGCGTTCTGGGTGAACTCACCCCAAGCGGCGGAATAGCTGTCATGAGCGGCGCGCATATCCGCAACCAAGGCTTTTTGTTCACTGCTCAGAGGGGCTTTTTCCAAGTTACTGAGGCCATCACTAACTTTCCCCAGCAGCTCATTAACCTCGTTGACTGCATCGCCCGAGCTGTTCAGGTTTCCAATCTTTCCAGATTGCAGCTGGGTGAGCAGCATAATGTCCTGGGAACGGAGGTTAGACCAGTCAATCCTGGCATCTTCCACCATTTCTACTTCATCGAAACTGGCAACCTCTGTTTGGAATATTCCTCGGTACGCCTGTAACGAAATGATCATGTAGATTAGCATCAGACCCAACAGTACTGCCGCGAGCAGCGCTATGATGTGGGTCTTCATAGCGACAGAAAGCTTCTTCGTTTTCACTTGTAACTCCTGATTATTCACATCTGTGTCAATCGGATAGTGTCGGACTATCGGAGTTAATTATATTAAAATATCAAGGAAAATTAGGGCGTTTTAGAGAATTATCAAGAAAAACTCCCCCTGCGGGGAAAGTTAACCTAAGAATTCGGTAAATTTCTTTATTCTCCGCAGGGTTTCTTCCTTCCCTAGGATACGCATGGAATCAAAAACCGGGATGGATACGTTCGTCCCGGTAACGGCCACGAACAGCGGCGCAAAAGCTACGCGCGGTTTGACTCCCAAACCGTCAATGAGCGCCTCGTTCAAGACTTCGTGAATCGTCTCAGTTTCGGCAAACGCCTGGTCACCAGCGGTTTCCAGCGCCTTGGCGGCCACCTCAAGAATCGCGGCGGGCTCACCTTTCAGCTTCGCGACGGCCTTTTCGTCATATTCCACGTCATCACGGAACAGGAACCCAATGAGTCCCGGGAGGTGATCCAGTTGCTGGACGCGGGTTTGCGCCAACGGTGCCGCCTGATCCAGTACGGCGCGTTGCGTGGGACTCAGGGAATCGTATTCCTTCGCCTCGACAAAACCGGCTGCCGCCAGGAAAGGTACAGTCCGACGGGTAAAATCGGGCGCGTCCAGTAAGCGGATATGCTCGGCATTGATCGCGTTGCATTTCTTAAGGTCAAACCGAGCCGGATTCGGGTTTACCGCGCGAATGTCGAAAGCCTGAGCCATTTGTTCGCGGCTGAAAATATCGTTGTCCGCTGCGTAGGCCCAACCCAGCAGCGCCAGATAGTTGACCAGGCCTTCGGGAATAATGCCGTGCTGTTTATGCAGCAGCAGGTTCGATTCCGGATCACGCTTCGAGAGTTTCTTGTTCCCCTCGCCCATCACGTAAGGCAGATGTCCGAAATAGGGCATGAACTTCGCCACCCCCAGGGCGTAAAGCGCCCGGTAAAGTACGATTTGGCGCGGGGTGGAGGACAACAGGTCCTCGCCGCGCAGGACGTGAGTAATTTCCATCAGCGCATCGTCCACCGGATTCACCAGGGTGTAAAGCGGCTCGCCGTTGGCACGCACGATGACGTAGTCGGGTACAGAACCAGCCTTAAAAGTAATGTCGCCGCGCACCAGGTCGGTAAAAGTGATGTCCTCGTCCGGCATTCGCAGACGCAGCACAGGTTTACGGCCTTCCTTTATATAGGCCTCGCGCTGAGCGGCAGTGAGGTCACGGTCAAAGCCGTCGTAGCCTAGCTTCGGGTCCTCGCCGCGTTCCCGGTGACGCGCCTCCACTTCCTCGGGGGTCGAGAAAGATTCGTAAGCATAGCCGGCTTCCAGGAGCTGACCAGCCACTTCGCGATAGATATCCATACGCTCTGATTGGCGATAGGGGCCGTGCGGACCGCCCACGTTGATGCCTTCGTCCCAATCCAAGCCCAGCCAGTCCAGTGATTCCAGAATCTGGTTAAACGATTCTTCGGAGTCGCGCGCCGAGTCGGTGTCCTCAATGCGGAACACGAAAGTTCCACCCTGGGAACGCGCATAAGCCCAGTTGAACAGGCAGGTGCGCACCATGCCGACGTGGGGAGTGCCGGTCGGGGAAGGACAGAACCGCACACGGGTTTTCGGACCGTCCGCGGGCGGCACAGGGATTGCAGAGACTTCAGGCAATTCGGTATGTATCACAGAGTCAATCATATATCCCCGCCTCAACGCTTTTTTCAGCACTGCGACCGCGCCGCAGTTCCGAGCCAAATACCGGTGTCTATACCTCGGATTTCTGACATGTTTAGGTGTGAAACTTCCTGTGGTTTCCGGAATAGTTGCACTAACGACCGATTTCAACCCAGAATCTGGGCCATCATCAACTCCCGGTTTTATAAACCAGCAGGTAAGCGAGATTCTAGTTCCTGCCGATAGGCTCTGAGCATAGCGAAATCGGTCGTTCGTGCAAGACAGGCTGCAGGGGAATTTTGAGGCTGTTTGTTACCGAGTTTCGGAATATCCGGCACGACCGGAGCAGGGGGGCGACTCAGCGAGAGGCTGGGGGTGAGCGTTTTGCGACAATAGTCGCGCAAAACGCGAGGGGGCCCTCCCCCTTCCGCCTCTCGCGAGCGCCCCCGCGACGAAGCGCCCCGACCGAATCCGCTCCTCCACCGCGACCCAACAGTTCGTGATTGAAATCGGTGATTAAACAGGGGTAGGTGACCATATAGACCAGCAACCCCGATTTAATCACCAAATAGCATGAACCCCAGCCCGAACCCCACCAGCACTCGCGCATTCACCGGATGGGACGCGCTGTTCCGCGGTTGATAAACTGACCCCATGCGAGTTATACGTTTTGATAAAGGCGACGATACCTACGGTTTTGGCGTGATGGAGGACGACACGGACCGGATTACGGTCTTGGCGGAAAACCCCCTGTACAGTCCTGACAAAATCACTCCGACCGGCCAGATCTTGCAGCTAGAGGACGTGCGCCTGGTCGCCCCGGTCATTCCCGCCTCGAAAGTTGTGTGCGTCGGAAAAAACTACCTGGAACATATCCGCGAATTCGGCTCGGCCGTGCCTGATGCCCCGATTCTGTTCATCAAACCCAACACCTCGGTCATTGGCCCTGGCGCGCCTATCGTCCTGCCGAAGTGGTCCAACCATGTCGATCATGAAGTCGAACTCGGCGTGGTCATCAAGCATGTCGCGAAGGACATTAACCCCGAAAACTGGAAAGACTATGTGTTTGGCTACACCATCGGCAATGACGTTTCCGCTCGCGACGCCCAGAAAGCCGACAAACAGTGGACGCGCGCCAAAGGTTTTGACACTGCTTGCCCGCTCGGACCGTGGATTACCGTGAACCCTGACCTCGATGTGCAAAACCTGCGCATCCGCAGCGAAGTAGACGGCGAGGCCCGCCAAGACGACACGACCGCCAATATGATGCACCCGGTGGGCGAACTGGTGACCTACATTTCCCAAGCCATGACCCTGCTACCCGGCGACGTCATCCTCACCGGCACCCCCGCCGGTGTCGGCCCGCTCACCGCAGGCTGCACTGTGACCTGCGAAATCGAGGGCTTGGGGCAACTGAGCAACCCGGTGCGCCGCTGATGGAGGCTCTCAATCAACTGCTGGACGACCTGGAAGATCGCGACGCACTCACAGACCCTGTCGAGGTTCTGCTCGCGTTTCAGGAATGGGCCGAATCTACCGGCCGCCCGCTGTATCCTCACCAGCAGGAGGCTGCCGAGCGCCTGATTCTGGAGGATAAGCACCTCATCGCTCCCACCCCAACCGGCTCAGGTAAGTCCCTGATTGGGGTGGCCGCGATTTTGTGGTCACTAGCCCGGGGCGGCGTTTCCTATTACACCGCACCGTTAAAGGCGCTGGTCAGCGAGAAATTTTTTGACCTGGTGGACCTGTTTGGTGCCGCCAACGTGGGTATGGTCACCGGCGACGGTTCAGTCAACGCCGATGCGCCGATTATCTGCGCCACGGCGGAAATCCTCGCGAATCAGGCGCTGCGCTGGGGAGATTACCTTAACGTCGATACCGTGGTGATGGACGAGTTTCACTACTATGCTGACCCGGAGCGCGGCTGGGCGTGGCAGGCTCCCCTGCTGACTCTGACGAAAACCAGGTTTGTGCTGATGAGTGCCACTTTGGGGGATACTTCGTGGTTTGCAAAGAATCTGTGGGAAGTCACCGGGCGTGAAGTCGCGGTCCTCGATTCCGCGAAACGTCCCGTGCCGCTGGAGATGTCCTACGCGGCCGAACCGCTGGAAAAAATCTTGCAGGGTCTGGCCAATCAGGACCGACTGCCGGCCTACGTGGTGCATCCCAGTCAACGCGCCGCGGTGGAAGAAGCCGAGCGAATCGCCAGCCTGGATTTGCGTCTGGGTCTGGACCCCGACACTGCCGCCCGGCTCAAAGACCAGGTAAACACCGTACAGTTTCATTCTTCTTTTGGGAAAACTCTGAAGCCGCTGCTGTTGAAAGGCATCGGAATCCACCATGCGGGAATGCTGCCCCGCTATCGCAGGCTCGTCGAAAAACTCGCTCAGGCCGGCCTGCTCCGGGTCATTTCCGGGACCGACACCCTCGGGGTCGGCATCAACGTCCCCATCCGCACCGTCGTCATGACCTCCCTGGTGAAGTTTGATGGGAACAAGGAACGTCACCTGAATTCTCGTGAGTTCCACCAGGTTGCCGGGCGGGCGGGTCGCGCCGGGTTTGACACCGTGGGATACGTGGTGGCCCAAGCCCCGGAGTGGGAAATCGACAACGCTATCGCCATCGCCCGAGCGGAGGGGAATGCGAAACAGCTTGAGAAAATCAAGAAAAAGAAAGCCCCAGAAGGCCGCACGTCCTGGACAGAAGGGACGTTCAACCGTCTGGCGCAAAGCGCTCCCGAGGCGATGGTGCCGCGGTGGAAGATTACGCACGCGATGGTGCTAAACACCTTGCAAAAGCCCGGCGACCAGGCCGAAAACCTGAACACTTTGGTGTACCGCAACCACAACGTGCTACGTGCCACCGGGCCGGCAAAGGACCGCAATCCCTTTGCCGATACCCTGCAGCACATCTTGGAATCCCTCGAGGATTCCGAGGTCATTTCCGGAGGGCAGCTCGCGCATGGCGACAGCGGCGAATCCAGTTCCGGCTCCGCTTGCGATAAGGGGCGTCCGCAGGGCGGGCACTGGACTTTGACAGCAGACCTGCCCGAGACTTTCGCCTTGAATCAAGACTTGGCGCCATTTGCCCTGGATTATTTGCAGGCGTTTACTGACCACGCGGACTCCCCCAGCGCGGATACGTCCGCAGCCGGGGGTGCGTTCGGGGATACTCTCGATGTGATTTCCGTGGTGGAGTCCGTTTTAGACGACCCCAACGCTATCTTGCGCGCCCAGGAACGCGCCGCGAAAGACCGGGTCTTTACGGAACTGAAAGCGAGCGGGGCGGACTATGACGAACGGCAAACCGCCTTGGAACGGACGACTTACCCCAAACCCTTGAGCCAGGAGCTGGAGGCCGCTTTTGACACCTACGTCAAAGCGAACCCGTGGGCGCGCGGATACTTCATTTCCCCGAAATCCATCATCCGCGAGATGGTGGAAACCGGCCAGACGTTCCAGGCTTTCGAAGCCAGCCTGAAAATCGAGTTTTCCGAGGGAGTTTTGCTGCGCTACCTGTCCGATGCGTGGCGCGCACTGACCCAGATTGTGCCCGAACCGTTGAAAACCGAACGGTTTATCGAGGTGCTGGATTGGCTGAACGACACCATTGACCGGGTCGACTCGTCCCTGCTGGATGAATGGAAGTTCCTGGAAAATCCGGAACTGCGCAAAACGGCGAACTTGGACGGCACCACCTCAGCTGGCGGGCCGGACGAAACGGAACTGGCTTTTGGCGAGCGCCCGGACGGAACTTTTGACTACCGCCTCAACCCCGCCAAACTTGGCACCGAACTGCACCGGGAGTTGTTCAGCTGGCTTGATATGCTGGGTGGGGATGAGTTCGAGCGGCTCAGCGCAATGGAAACAAAACTGCGCTCTGACCAGGGCGGAGTGTCCCGGCCTCTGGCGGAAATCCCCCCAATCACGGAATCCGGCTGGGACAAACAACTCGGCGCCTACTGGGACGCCCACGACTTCATGGAAACGGTAGGAGAGGCCCGCCACCAGCGCAATTTCCGCGTTATCGCTCAGCCCACCGAGGCCGACCTGCCGGCTAGTATCGGCATCTCGTCCGAGGGTATCCCGGAAAATCTGTGGCTGGCAGAGCTGACCATTGTTGACGGAGATGGCGACCTGGACTTTGGTTTTTATGCGCTGCTGGACCCCGAAGCCTCCAACGAGGCGTTTCACCCTATCTGGGTGCCGCTGGGGCTGTGGGAACGGCTCTAAACGGTTGATAGCGCCGTAAGCGCCAAACCTGCCCTAAAATAGTGCCGGACTCGGGGAAAACGCGGAACTAACGCCGCAAACTACCGCTTGTTGTCGTAATCACTGAGCTGGCCGATGCGGCGCTGATGGCGTTCGTCGCCGGAAAAGTCCGTGGTCAGGAACACTTCCACGAAACGTTCGCATTCCTCAACGGAATGCTGGCGAGCGCCTATGGAAATCACGTTGGCATTGTTGTGCAGACGGGCGAGGCTCGCGATTTCTTCGTTCCACACCAGTGCCGCGCGAATTCCGCGCACCTTGTTGGCGGCGATTTGTTCGCCGTTGCCCGAGCCGCCCAGCACGATGCCCAAAGAGCCTGAATCTGCCATTACGCCCTCAGCGCAAGCAATGCAAAAGCCCGGGTAGTCGTCATTTGGGTCATAGGCGGCAGGTCCGTGGTCAACGACTTCATAGCCGCGGTCCCGCAACCAGGTCACCAAGTGCTGTTTCAATTCGAAGCCGGCATGGTCTGTACCGATGTGAACACGCATAATTTTCCTTTCGTGTCGAATCTGGCCCGCCCGGGCACAGCCAAGAACATTTATATCCTAGCGAGATTCTCTGGGTGCGGCATAAAAAGGCTCAATTCGTCCCCAAACCCCCTAATCGACAACGTTTTCCCACAACTCCAGGTAAAATTGTCTGTTGAAGTGTGTATGCGCAAAACCCGACTCTGCTTGAAAGCAGCCGGCCGCGCTGCTGACGACGAAGAATGGAAAGGACCGGCACATGAGCGAGGACGCCCCGCAATTGCTGACCAGTGAAGACATCTTTTCGGCTCAGTTCCCTGCGACAAAGTTCCGCGATGGGTACGACCAGAATCAGATAGACGACTACCTTGATGAAGTGGTTCGCGTCCTCTCATATTACGAAGCGCTGAATGCTTCGCCCGAGGCCGAGGTGGATTTGGCATATATTACGGTCCGCGGCCGGGACGTGCGTGAGGTCGACTTCGATTACACCCGAATGCGGGTGGGCTACGACCAAGACGTCGTGGACGACTACTTGGACCAGGTCGCCGCCACTTTGGAGGCTTACGAAAAGCTGTACGGCATCCCCCCTTCCGACCAGCGCTACCAGGTATTGCAGGTGGACGGGGCAGCGCTGGAAGCCGAGGCCGCCGAACAAGCCGCTGCCTCCGGCGAGCTGCCCAGCAACCCCGAGCCCGCTGGCGAGGAAACCGTAACCCCGATTGACCTTTCCTCCGAGGCTCAGTTTGAGGCTCCCGCTGTGGAAAACGCGCCGGAAACCGCTGATTCCGCGCCGTCTGTTCCTTCCGCTGGCGGGCCCGAACCCGCCACTGAATCTGAGGTGCGTTCTTCCGTTTTAGGCACTCCCACCGGGTCGATTCCCGCTGTTCAACCCGTTTCCTTTGAACAAGCAGTGTTCACCGATTATGAGGACGGTTCGCCTCATAACGGTGATTTAGGCGGGGATAGTTCTCTCGTTTCCCCCAGTTTTCCTCCGCTCAACTCGCCGGTGTCCCCCGTGTCCCAGACTCCGGAGACGGATTCGTCCCCGATCGAGGGCGGTGCTGCTCAGACCTTTGCCAGTGAGGCGTTACCGGGTGTCGAGACTCCGACAGAATCGATCGCCGAGCCTGGTATCGAAGCTGCCGCGGCCGAAGCCGCTGCGGGACTGAGCGATGAATGGGGCGAAGTCCCGCAATATCCCGTAGACGCACAACTGCCGGAAGGTACGGATTCGACCGCCGCTCAGCCGTATCCTGAGGCCGGATATGACCCTTACCAGCCCTATGGTTATGACGCTTATGGCCAGCCGATGACCGTAAACCCGGCGGACAGTCAGGGAAATGCTGAGCAATATCCGGGTTATCCCGCCGAGGCCGGATACGCCTCACCCTACGGCATGGAGACGCCGGAAGGCTACGGCTATGTGCCTGAGACTGAGGGCGAAAACCAGTCGTTTATTCCCGAAGACACCACAATGGTCATGCCGGTCACTCCTGCCGCACCGATGGACGCCCAGAGTCCCGACGAAACCCCCTCCGAGTATCTTCAGGGCTATGAACAGGCAGGATACCCGCAAGGTTACGAGGCTTCCCCAACTGAGGCAGCTCCGGATTATGATTCAACCTTTGACGCTGACCAGGAAAAGTCCTACGACCTGGAAGATTCTCTGGGCGATGATTATCCAGACGAAATCAATCTGGACGACGCCCCTGAACTACCGGTTGAGACGACCGATGCCCAGGCTGATTCCGCGGCCTTACAGGAGGACTTTTACGCTCCCACCGCCCCGGAAGAAGCACCAGCCTACCCCGATTCAACAGATCCTGGCGGATACTATTCCCCGGAATCTGTCCCCGAGTCGACGCCTCAGTCCTACGCCGACTTCCCGCAACCCCCTTATGCGTTCCCGGAATCACCCGCGGCTACCCCGCTACCTTATGGAATGCCAGAGCAACCCGCAGCCGACTCCTGGCAGACACCAAACCCCTACCAGCCAGAGGGCTTGGCACCAAACGAGTGGGGAGGCACACCGGCATCGCTATCTGCCGAACCGCCGGCAGTCCCCCCGGCAGATCAGCCCGCCACCCCGGACTTTTCGGCGTACGAACCGGTACCGGACTTTTCGACTCCTCGCCCTGAAACCCCAATAGAACCCGCAACGGAACAGCCTCAGCCGATGAGCGAGGTTTCCGCTACCCCAGCGGAACCTGCCGAGCCTAGCCCGTCGACTTTCCAGATGCCAAAGCTGGAGACGGTGGAACTGGGGCAGACCGAGCCGGTCCCCGCAGAAGTCAACGATTTGGGCAGCGCCGCAACTGACTACGGCATCCCTGGTGAATACCGAAAGGCTCCGCTGACTGACGTAGTGGCTCCCCCGCTGCCGACTCCCGGAGTGGGGATGGATTTGGGCCAAATTCGCGAAAAACTCGAACACGAACAGGCGGTCTCCCCGGCAGAATCCGAGCCAAAGCTGGCTGATTTGCCGAGTGTGCTGATGACGCCGACCCGTAGTAACGCGGATTTCCCGCCCCCCGAGACTCCCACCCCGGCCACGCCGAGCGAGCCGGCCCATCCAGACACTGCTTCAGAGCATCTTTCGGCGACACAGCTGGAGGAACTGGCGGCTCAGAATACCGCGTCCGTTCCCGATACCACGCCGGACGCCCCGATGGTTGATACCCAGTCCGCAGACGGTGAAGCTGCGAAGGGCCAGCCGGCTCCGATTTTCCCGGAGGATTCCAACCCGCGGCCCATGCTGCAGGGCGAGGAGCCTTTGGCTGAGGTCGATCCGGACGGGCGTTTCATCCCGCATTTCTTGGCTGGATACCGTTCGAATTTGGATACCTTCACTTCCGTGTACGGGGCTCTCGATGAGAGTGGTTCGCGGGTGAAACCGGCTTCGATTGCGAAACTCGAAGCCCAGCAGCACCGCAAGTCGATTACCACGGGATACCTGGTGACAGTAGCCACGTCACGGCCGCTAGGTGCCGACGATCAGGTATTCGTATGTCTTCCGGACGGGCGTGAAGTCCCGGTGACCTCGGCTTCCTCTGACTTTGACGGTGTTCATTTGACCATTCCAAAAATTTGAGAGTTTGCCAGTCTGATGTCTTACACTCCGAAACATAACAATCCCTACTATGATGCCGCTGGTGAGAAGCACCGCCGGGTGCGGCGCGGCTTGGTGGCTCTAGGGGTAACCCTGCTGGCGGGAGGCCTGGTAGCGGGGGCGGTAGCCGTGGGCGTTACCCAGCTGGCTCGCCAGCCGCAGGTGAGCGCCTCGCCCAGTCCTTCCCTCACCTCGCAACGGCCGGGGGATTCTGCCGGTACGAACGCGAAGTCTCCGACAGCTACTCCCGACAGTTCCGTTTCGCCTTCCAACCAGGCTACGAGACCGAGCGATTCTCCCACCCCCCCGGCTTCTGCTGCTGCCCAAATGCAGGGCTGTGACGGCACGGCGCTGACATCTCCCGCCGCCGGACGGCTCAGCAGCCAGGAATTACGTGCGACATTTGAAAAAGTCGGCCGAGACACGGGGGCCACTATTTCCGTTGCCTGGTTTGATCCGGTCAGTTCCAAGATTGAAACCGCCGGTTCTGGACAAGCCTGGGTGGCGTGGTCGACGTCAAAAGTTCCGGTTTCTGTGGCGGTTTCCCAGGCTGGGAAGGCGGGGGCTATGGCGGGCTCCATGTCGGCGGCTTTGCGTCAGTCGGATAACGGTGCCGCTGAGGCGCTGTGGCAGTCCTTGGGCGCAAGTGATGCCGCTCGGGCTCAGGCCGTCACCCAAGTTTTACGTCAGGCTGGGGATAACTCGACGACAGTCCCGTCTGTGCGGCTGCGCTCCGGGTTCACAGTTTTCGGGCAAACTCCCTGGACCACCGCGTCCCAAGTGGGGTTCATGATGAAACTGCCCTGTTTAGCGGGTTCAGGTCCGGTGGTGTCCAATATGGGACAAGTCAGCGGCGGCCAACGCTGGGGAATGGGCAGTCTGCCCGGTGCCACGTTCAAGGGCGGTTGGGGGCCGGGCGTGAGCGGAGGCTACCTGGTGCGCCAAATGGGCTGGTATCAAAACAGTGAAGGCAAACGGGTGCCTCTCGCTATCGCCGCCCAAGCCGGCTCTTTTGACGGCGGTATCGGTGTGCTGAACAAGCTCATCGCCGCTATAGGCTAGATTTTCAGTTTCGAGACCTGCATCATCAAAGCCCAAGTTTCGCCAGGAGGCCTTTCACGTCACGAGCTGCCCCTTTGTCTGCTGACAGGGCGGTGGCGCCGTAGAGTTTCAGGGCATCAGAGACTTCGCGGTTGCGGTGCGGCTGCCACGGGTGCGGACTCGCCTCCATCACCTGGCGGCGCCGCGCGATTTCATCATCCGGCACATCCAGGGTGATTTCCTCGCGGTTTACATCGATGATGATTTTGTCTCCGTCCTCAATCAGGCCAATCAGCCCGCCCGCGGCCGCTTCGGGGGAAATGTGACCGATAGAAATCCCGGAGGTGCCGCCAGAAAAACGTCCATCAGTAATGAGCGCGCAGGTTTTGCCTAAGCCCCGGCCTTTCAGGAAAGACGTGGGATAGAGCATCTCTTGCATCCCCGGTCCGCCCGCGGGTCCTTCGTAGCGGATTACGACCACGTCCCCGGCCTGCACGGTCTTGTCGAGGATTTTTTCTACCGCTTCTTCCTGGGATTCCATCACGATAGCGCGGCCTTCGAAGTGGAACAGATCGGGGTCAATACCCGCCGCTTTTACGATGGCGCCGTCAGGAGCCAGGTTTCCACGCAGCACGGTCAGCCCGCCTTTCGCCACGTAGGCGTGGGCCACGTCACGAATGCAGCCCGCCGCCGCGTCCGTATCCAGCGTGTCAAAGCGCGCGGTGGCGGAAAAGGCGTGGATGGTGCGCTGGTTGCCGGGCGCGGCGTGGAACAGTTCGAGGGCCTCCGTACTGGGTGTGCCGCCGCGCACGTCCCAGTCCGCCAGCCAGGTAGCTAGGTCGGGATAGCACACGGAATGTACGTTACGATTCAGTAGCCCGGCGCGGTCAAGTTCGCCCAGCAGCGCCGGTACTCCCCCGGCCCGGTGGACGTCCTCCATGTGATAGTCGTTATGGTTAGGGGCGACTTTTGCCAGGGTCGGCACGGTGCGCCCAATCTGGGCGATGTCGGCCAACGTAAAGTCGAGTTCGGCTGCCTGGGCGGCCGCCAGCAGGTGCAGCACCGTGTTCGAGGAACCGCCCATCGCCATATCCAGGCTCATTGCGTTGGCGAAAGCCTCCCGGGTCGCAATGGCGCGCGGCAGCACGGAGTCGTCCTCGTCATCGTAGTAACGCTTTGCCAGAGCCACCACCAGCTGGCCGGCTCGCGCAAAAAGTCCGCGCCGCGCCACGTGGGTCGCCAGGGTGGAACCGTTGCCAGGGAGTGCCAGTCCCAGCGCCTCGGTCAAACAGTTCATCGAGTTCGCGGTGAACATTCCCGAACAAGATCCGCAGGTCGGGCAGGAAAGTTCCTCGACTCGCTGCAGTTCCGCGTCGTCAATGTCGTCGTTGGCGGTAGCGTTCATAACCGTAATGAGGTTGCCCCGCCCCCCTGTTGACGGCCCGACAATGTCCGCGGCCGGAATGCCTTTGCCGGCTTCCATCGGGCCGCCCGAGACAAACACGGTGGGAATGTTGAGTTTCAACGCGGCGTTGAGCATTCCAGGAGTGATTTTGTCGCAGTTAGAGATGCACACCAGGGCATCAGCGGTGTGGGCGCGCACCATGTATTCCACCGAGTCGGTAATGATTTCACGGCTGGGCAGGGAATAGAGCATACCGCCGTGCCCCATCGCAATCCCGTCATCAATGGCAATCGTGTTGAACTCGCGCGGTACTCCCCCAGCCTCGCGCACTGCGTCGGCCACGACCTTCGAGACCTCCCGCAAGTGAATATGACCGGGCACAAACTCAGTAAAGGAGTTCGCAATAGCAACAATCGGCTTGCCAAAATCGTCATCGTTCATGCCGGTGGCTCGCCACAAGGAACGGGCGCCCGCCATATTCCGCCCGGTAGTGGACGTTGCACTGTTGAGTTTGCGTGTCATGGTTGTCTCCTCAAAGAGTTTTTTTAATACTCACAAGTTATTGTAATAATCCGCTACTGGTTCGACGAAAAAGGCGTCAGGCCGGTTCGCCGAGTCGGCGTTGCGCAGAGAATAATAAATATACCGCGTTTTGTATATCTTTCTGTAACGCTTCTATTCTTGGCTACAACGTTGCAATAACGTGGCCTCGCGCGAGCGGCGCTACGCTCAGAAGCCCAGGCGGTTCAGCATTTTTGGATTGCGCTGCCATTCTTTGGCAGTGCGCACGTGCAGGTCCAAGTACACGTGGTGCCCCACCAGGGCTTCAATCTCCGGGCGGGCCTGAGTGCCGATTTCTTTGAGCCGAGAGCCTTTGCGCCCGATGACGATGGCTTTTTGGCTATCGCGTTCCACAAACAGGTTGACGTGAATCTTCCAGATTTGCCCGTTGCCGGAACGCCCCGGTTGCTTGATAATCTCTTCGACCTGGACCGCGAGGGAGTGCGGCAATTCCTGGCTGAGGCTCTCCAGGGCAGCTTCCCGAATCAGCTCGGAGATCATGGCGGTGTCGTCCTCATCGGTGACCTGGTCGCGCGGGTACAGCGGCGGCGACAGTGGCAGGCGTTGGCCCAGCAGGTCAATCAGCGTTTGCACCTGCGTGCCCTGCCGGGCTGAAATCGGCACAATTTCCGCAAAGTCATAGAGTTGCGAAACGGCCATAAGCTGCTCGGCGACCTGTTCGCGCGAGGCCACGTCAGTTTTGGTGACGACCGCAATAGCTGGGAAGTGCGCGGTTTTCAGTTGGGTGTCCACAATGCGCCGATCGCCTGGGCCGATGGGTTGGTCGGCAGGAACGCAAAAGACTGCTGCGTCGACTTCGGAAAACGCGTCCTCCACCATGTCGTTCAGCCGCTGCCCCAGTAGGGTGCGTGGCCGGTGAATGCCGGGAGTGTCCACCAAGATGAGCTGAAAATCAGGGCGATGCACGATTCCGCGCACCACCCGGCGCGTCGTCTCGGGCCGAGCCGAAGTAATGGCTATCTTGCGCCCCACCATCGCATTTATCAAAGTGGACTTACCCACGTTGGGCCGCCCAATGACGGCGGCGAACCCGGCACGAAAGTCCTCGGGCCAATCGCGGGTGAACAGCCCCGCCGACCCCGCCGCCAAGTCTGGCGACCCCTCGTCGCCCGCAGCATCCAACGCATCCATATCCGGAAAATTCACGCTCTCCATTGTGTAAATCCTACTGTGTTTCGAATGTTCTGTCCGTGACCGCTAATCCTCATCCAACACCGGCGGGACAACCCGGACCGAGATGGCCGAAACCTGGCGGCGCCGCCCTTCTGCCTCTACCGCTCGCAGTTCCAGTCCGTCCACCGATGCAAAAGCCCCCACCAGCGGCACCACCCCGACCGCTTTCGTCAACAGGCCACCCACGGTATCCACGTCCTCATCGTCAATCTCGGTGTCCAGCAAATCGTTGAGGTCGACCAGAGGAAACCGCGCCGGAACGATCCAACTGCCATCGGGCTGCAACTCAGGCTCTTTCTCGGCGTGGTCGTGTTCATCCGAGACTTCCCCGATAACCTCCTCGACCAGGTCCTCCAGGGTAACCAGTCCGGCGATGAGGCCATACTCGTCAACCAGCACCGCCATGTGGTAGCTGTTCTGTTGCATATCCCGCAAGGTGTCGTCGACCAGGTTCATCTCCGGGATGAACTTGGCTTCTCGCATGGCCTGTTCCGCGGTCATCTGGCGCGCGGCAGGATCGGAGTTGACGCGCCGTAATACATCTTTAAGGTATAGGATTCCGCGGATGTCGTCGGCATCTTCGCCGATGACCGGTACCCGGGAATAGCTGGAACGAACGAATAAAGTCAACGCCTTGTCCAGGGTCTTTTCGGACTCAATCGTGACCATATCTACGCGCGGCACCATGACTTCGCGTACCAGGGTTCGCCCCATTTCAAAAACGGACCAAATCATCTCGCGGTCCGCGTCCTCAATGGTGTCCGGCTCCCCCATCTGGTCCACCATTTCGCGCAGGTCCTCGGCGACTTCATCGCGAGCTTCCTGGTCAGTCTGGCTCGAGGGCCCCCGCGCGGTGCGCAGCAGCATCCCGAACGGTTTGCCCGCGTTCCAGGCCGTCATCAGGAACGGTGCCAGGTAGCGCACCGTCGTGTTCGGGTAGCGCCGCCCCAAACGGTTCCACGGCAAAGTCAATACCACCAGCAAAAATGTCCCTACGGCGACGACCAGAATCGCCACTAGCCACCAGCTGAGAGGTAGCTGCGACCCCAGCAGCGCCCCACACCCCACCGCCGCGGTCGTCACGAAAGTACGGCAGGCGCGCAAGCTCGCGAGTACCAAACGCCGATTCTCGGCTAACTGAGAAATTTTGCGGGCATGTTTCGCGCCTTCTTCGGCTAAGTCTTCCGCCGAGGCGACACTCAGCCGCGACACGGCGCCTTCTCCCAGGCTCAGCGGTACCGCCAGCCCGAAAGACACTGTCGCGATGAGCGTGAGGACCGCACCAGCCACGTCGGAAAACTGCATGCGTACCCCTATCGATTCGCCAGGAAATTCAGCAGCAATTTGCGCTGCAAGGTAAACATGGCTTTTTCTTCTTCCGGTTCAGCGTGATCGAATCCCAGCAGGTGCAACAGTCCGTGCACCGTCAGCAGCAACATTTCTTCAATAGGGGCATGTCCGGCATCGCAGGCCTGTTCAGCGGCAATGTCAGGGCACAGCACGATATCCCCCAGCACCCCGGCTTCGCTAGGCATCCCCTCGCGTCCCGGTGTCAACTCGTCCATCGGAAAGCTCAAGACATCGGTGGGTCCCGGCAAATCCATCCACTTTACGTGCAGGTCAGTCATGGTTTTAATATCCACGAACATAATGTTGACCTCGGCGGCGGGAGACACATAGAGCTGTTCCAGGCAATAGGACACGAGGTCGACGAACTCGCTCAGCTCCAGTTCCCACTCGGTTTCGTTATTGATTTCCACACTCATGGTTATTCCCTTCCATAGCTCTGGGGGCGGCGCGATACGGTTTGGCTTTCGTAGGAATCATAAGCGTTGATAATTTCTCCGACCAGTGAGTGACGCACCACATCTGCCGCGCTCAAATAGCTGAACGCGATGTCGGGAACATCGCTGAGGATTTCGCTGACTTGTTTCAGCCCGGAGGGCTGCCGGGACGGCAGGTCTATCTGAGTGATGTCGCCGGTCACGACCATCTTGGAGCCAAAGCCCAAGCGGGTCAGGAACATCTTCATCTGTTCGCTGGTCGTGTTTTGTGCCTCGTCCAGGATGATGAAACTGCCGTTCAAGGTGCGTCCGCGCATATATGCTAGGGCGGCGACTTCGATGGTACCGTCGCTCATCATGCGGCTGATGGTGCCGGTATCGAGCATCTCCCGCAGGGCGTCATAGAGCGGGCGCAGGTAGGGGTCGATTTTATCCGTCAAGGTGCCGGGCAGGAACCCCAGGGTTTCTCCCGCTTCAACGGCCGGACGGGTCAAGATGAGTCGGGTCACTTCCCCTTCTAGCAACGCTTTTACGGCACGAGCCATCGCGAGGTAGGTTTTGCCGGTTCCGGCTGGTCCGATTCCAAAAGTGATGGTGTGGGAGTTGATGTCGTTCACGTAACGGGCTTGGCCCTCCGTTTGGGGACGAATGACTTTTTCGCGGCTGACGAACACAGCCCGATACCGGGAGTCAGCAGCCCGGGTGGGCGGTTCCACCAGCGCGCGAGGGCCGGGGGCATGCCGGTTCGTTTGTAAACCATATTCCGGTATATTTAGTTTTTCGGGGTGTGTCTTAGTAAACAGCGCCCGTACGGCCCGGGCAGCAGGCTCCAGGTCCGTGTCAGGGCCTTGAATGAAAATCTGGTTCCCGGACACCCAAAAGTTGAGAGTGGGGAAGTCATTTTCCCATCGGTGCAAGTTGGCATCGTTGACCCCGAGGACTTCAATCATCGGGATTTCGTCAGGGACCTCAACAGCAGCGCGTTTCTGGGACATGGTCACCTACTCTCCGTATCCCGCCAAGAGCCCAACCAGGATTGAATGACGGCCAGCGCGGCGGGACCGGCGGAAGAACAGCGCAACACAGTCGGACCTAGCAACGCCGGACGCGCCCCCGCTTCAATGAAAGCCGCCAGCTCAGGAACGGTAATCCCGCCTTCTGGCCCCACAATCACCACGATTTCACCGGGGGTTTGTCCCGGCTGTGCCAAGGGAACCAGCATATCAGCCAGATGTTCCTCGGCGACCTCGTGCAGGACGAAAACCGCGGCCCCACCGCGCACCATCGCCTCAACCTCAGAGAAAACCGTTTTCACCACCGGACGAGCCCACCGCGCTTCACCACCGCGACGCTCTGAGGAAATGTCTACACCGCTCTCCAGGTACTCCGACAC
The DNA here is from genome assembly GCF_985070215.1 of Mobiluncus sp. Classification (NCBI taxonomy): domain Bacteria; kingdom Bacillati; phylum Actinomycetota; class Actinomycetes; order Actinomycetales; family Actinomycetaceae; genus Mobiluncus; species Mobiluncus sp. The sequence continues at coordinate 82,895 of NZ_CFKZQR010000001.1, forward strand.
TTCCGCCAGCCTCGCCTGACGCGACTGTTTCATCGCGGAAACCGCTAGGTTTCGCCACTTTTCCCGCCCTTTGGCACGTTTTGGTACGGTATCCCAGCGGGAGACCGAACGCGTGGCCCCCCAGGGTATGACTCGCCATGCCCCCATTTCAACCGCCGATTCCAGCGCCTGCATATCGCGTTTTTCCTTGGCCAACGCCTGAATCAGGGTGATGCGTAGAGCCGGTTGCGGATCCAGCACCGCGTCCTCAATGAGCCGCAGCTGCAACCCCGAGTTTGCCGCCGCGATGACTTCCGCCCCGGCACGCCGGCCCAACCCGTCGACGACATCAACGACCTCACCCAACCGCAGCCGCTTGACCGTGGCATGATGCGCCTCCGCGCCGCCTATGGAAACTTCCTCGCCCTCGCGATAACCGTCCAAACCCGTAAAATTCGCGGCCAGTGAACCGCCAGTTTCCCCAGCGGTTTCACCGGAAAACCAAAACGCTTGCCGGGTCATTGCCGACCCTTACGGTGCGCTCCGCCAGTATTGCCAGACGAACTCTCGGTGGGAGCCGGGGATTCCTCGCCGCGCAGCCGCGCCAGTTCGCGGAGCAGCTCGCGCTGACGCTGGTCCAGGCCGGTGGGAACTTCGACATTGAGGTGTACATACAGGTCGCCGCGACCCTGGCGATGCAGCCGACCGACACCCAGACCCTTCATGACGATGACCGACTCGGGCTGAGAGCCGGCATCAACATTGATTTTCTTGGTTCCATCGAGGGTTTCCAGGGAAAACTCCATCCCCAGCGCCGCCGCGGTCATAGGAATTCGCAAGGAAGTGTGCAGGTCATCGCCGCGCCGCTGCAGGACTTCGTGGGGTAGCTCGTGAATCTCGACATACAAGTCGCCGGCCGTGCCCCCGGCAGGTCCCGCCTCGCCCTCGCCGGACAGACGAATGCGCGTCCCGTTTTCTACCCCGGTGGGGATTTCCACCTTGATGTTACGCGTGGCGCGCACCCGGCCTTCCCCGGAGCAATCCGCACAAGGGCGCTCGATGATGGTGCCGTGGCCCTTGCAGGTCCCGCAAGGGGCGGTCGTCATGACCTGGCCCAGGAAAGACCGCGCCATGCGCTGCACCGAACCGGTCCCGCCGCAGTTAGAACAGGTTTTCGGGCGAGTCCCGACCGCACAACAGCTGCCTTTGCAGGTCTTGCATTTCACGAAGGTGTTAATTTTAATTTCCCGCTCGGTGCCGAACGTGACGTCTTTTAACTCCACGTCAATCGTGGTCAGAATATCTTGGCCGCGTCCGCCGCGCGGGGTGGGGCCGCTGGTCGACGATGCGGCGCTAAAGAATTCGTTGAGGATATCGGCAAATCCAAATCCGGCGGCGTTCGCCCCGTTGAATCCGCTGAAGCCGCCCGATCCGAACCCGGAACCGCCCAGGTCATATTGCTGGCGTTTCTCCGGGTTACCCAGCACGTCATAGGCGGCACTGACTTCTTTGAATTCTTCCTCGTGTTCGGGACCAGCCACGTCAGGGTGCAGTTTGCGCGCCAACTTGCGGTAGGCGTTCTTAATTTCGTCCTGCGTAGCGTTACGGCTCACACCGAGGGTTTCATAGTAGTCGCTCAAGGTTTTTCTTTCCTATTTGTCTCATTTGTCTGGCCGAGTCTCCCGGTCGTTTCCCCGGGTGGCTCTGGATTTACTGGTTTAAGATTCGTGACAGGTACCTCGCTACCGCCCGCACCGAACTCATCGAGCCGGGATAGTCCATCCGGGTGGGTCCGATGACTCCCACATGGGCTTGACCGGCACCGGCCGGAGCGTAGCTGGAGGATACGATGGCGGTTTCTTTCAGCACCTCGTGGCCGGATTCCTCACCGATAATGACGTTTACCGGCTCGGCTTCGCGCATTTCACCGAATAGTTTCAGCAGCACGACCTGTTCTTCCAACGCTTCCACCAGGGCGGTCAGGGTTTCGGTAAACGCCCCGGAACGCGACAGGTTCGCCATTCCCGCCATCACAATTCGCGTCTCGACCGCGCCTTGTTCCAGGGCGGCGGCAATGTTTTGCGCCAAGATGGTGGCGTTTTCCCGCAGGGCTTGATTGCCCACAGTCGCCAGCCATTCCTGCAAAGCCGCCCGTTGCGCAGGAATATCGGACTGGGAAAACACCGCGGTGAGTGGGGTGCCGATAGAACTGAGATCTGACTCGCTGACCTCGTGGGGCAGACTCACCAGAATCTGATCAACCCGTCCGGTTTCGGAAATAATGATGGCCAGCACTTTGCAGTCCGGCCCCGCCCCCAACCGCACCAGTTCCAGGTGCCGCAGCCCGGAGGGGTTGAACGCCGGGAACTCCACCACTGCCGTCTGGTGCGTCATCTGGGCCAAGAGGCGCACGGTTCGTTCCATCACGTCCTCCAGCCCCACCGCGGAGGTAAAGAATTCGGTAATGGCCTTTCTCTCCGGGGCGGAAAGCGGTTTGATAGCCTCGATTTGGTCCACGAAGTAGCGGTATCCCTTGTCGGTGGGGATACGTCCCGCAGAAGTGTGGGGCTGGCGAATCAGGCCTTCTTCCTCCAGCTGGGCCATGTCGTTGCGGATAGTCGCGGCGGAAACTCCCAGCGAGTGCCGCTCTACCAGGGACTTTGAGCCGACCGGTTCTTGGGTTTCGACATAGTCGGAAACGATGGCCCGCAGCACCCCGAGACGTCGATTCGCCGCCTTGTCTGCCATCGTTCCTCCTGTTCCTATCCCTGAGATTGTCCAACCGTTAGCTTCCCGACTAACTCGCGTTAGCACTCACAACCTCCGATTGCTAATCTTACCCCGCTTCGGCGCAAAACTCCCACCGCACGCCCCAAAAGACCGGCAAGCCTCGCGGTTTTCCCCGCACTTGTCCACACTTGCCCCCTTTGTCCTTGTAAAATCTAAACATGAGCCCAGATTTTTCATCTTCCTCACGTCCTGAACCGAGCACGTCCCGTCCCGCGGCAAGCCAACAGAACGAAGCGAACCAGGCCCCTTCGGCCAGTTCGCCCGCTGTCAGTTCCGCTGATGCCGCGACCTCATCGCAAAACGTCTGGTTGAACTACACCGGGCTGGCCATGATGGTTCTGTCGGCGCTGGCTGTGGTTTTGGCCATTATTCACGGCGTGACCCGCTGGGCCCATTTAGGAAAGGGCGGGCTGTTTCTGGCTGCTCCGGAAACCTGGTTGAACCATCAGAATTCTCCGGCTTTAAAGCTCATGTTGGCGGTGGAACAGTACGCGGCAGTGCTGGCGGTATGGGCGGCGGTGGCCGCAATCATTGGGGCTTATCTGGCCTGGGGATTGCCCCGCCTGGCTTTTTCGGGAGCGCAGCCCCGGTTCAGCGTGCTGCTGGAATCGCTGGCCACGATACTGTTTGCCCTGGTCATCCTGTTCCTCGGCGGTTACGCCTGCTTTGTGTCGGGTGGCCAGCCCCTGATGATTGTCGGGATTCCCCTGGCTATTCAATTCATTCCAATACTGATTTTAGGTATAACTTTATTGGTCTTGGGGGTTCGTTCGCTGGTCCTCCTGCTCAAGGCGCTTTCCGATGATTCAGTCAGTTCGCCTTCACCTCGGCCGGTAATGAGCGCTCGCCCCAGCCAGCCAACCCGAACCACTGCTAAACCAAAACCTGTGGCACAGGCTGCGGCAAAATCTGCGGCAAAGACCGCGGTGAAAACCGCGGGAGCTTCCCGCGGCACGCAACCTGCCCCGCAGCGCTTGAAAGTCACCTCCGTGAAACCGGGGACTACCGGAAAACCCACCATCGTCCCCAAAGGGAAAACCCCGCGGAAAGGAGGCGCCAAATGACTGGAGCTATTGCCGCCCTGATTGTCATCATCCTGGCTGCGGTCCTGCTGCTGGCCCGGGTGCCCGTCATTTTTGCCCTTGGCCTGCCTTCTCTGGTCGGCACCCTTATCGTTACCGCAAGCCCTGACTCACTGCTTTCGGCCAGTTTGAGCGTTGTCACGCCCTTCGCTAACTTCAATTTTGTGGGCCTCCTCATTTGGGGCGGCGTGGCCGGAACTCTCATCGAGTCCGGGCTGATGGAGAAATATTTCACCGCCCTGCACATAGTCTGCGGACGCCAAGTCACCCCGGCTCGGCGCGAGGCTTGGAGCAACTCGATTCAAGGACTGCCGATGACTACGGTGGCCCTGCTGATCACGGCCGGAACTATCGTCTATGCTGACAACCATTTCCTGTTGTTCCAGATGCTGTTGGTGCTGATACCGACGGCGTTGCTGGCCGGGGGTGCGGCGGTATTCTCCGCTCCAAAGATTAGCCAGATGACTTTGAAGAAAATGCGTTCCACGGACGGGGAATCCTGGAAGACGACCGCCAAAGCGACCGCGGAGGTCTCGGAGGACGGCTCTACCCGCCGTTCGTCCTCACGCGCCCAATCCTTCCGTCAACTCATATTTCCGATTGTGATGGTTGTGGTGACTTTCTTGCTGCTGCTGATTTCGCCGTGGGGAATCGTGGAACTGGGCGCTGTGGTCTGGGTTGCGGTACTGGTCGCGGCCTTTTTGAGCGCGCCTCGTCCACACTGGCTACAGGACGCCGGAGTGCGGGCGTTGCTGATTGTCGCTTACGTGGCTTCGACCGTGGCCGGAGCCTGGTGGCTGGCGGGGTTCCTGAAAGTCGCCCTGCCGGCTCCCCGCAACTTCCTGGCCGGAGGCGGGGCCTCCATGATGATATTGCTGGCTTTTACCCTTGTTCTGTCCATAGTGGCCGGGGAAATCATTGGTTCCGAAGCGGGGGCGACCCTGGCTGTAGGGGTGACGGCACCATTCCTGCTGGTGGCTTTTGATGCGGACGTGGCTATGCGAACGGCCTCCGCTATACTGACTTCCCTGTTGGTGGCCACGGCCATCCTGGGCGGGATTCTGGCCCGCATTTTGCCGCCTCACAACTCGCCGTTCCCACTCACTCCCTCTCCCCTCACCAAAGACTAAACGCTCGACTACAACGCGTACTCGCCTACAGCGCACGCTCGGCTACCACACGAAGCCGGGAGCGAACCCGGCACCAACCACCAGCATTCCGGTCTTGTGACCCCTAATGATGGCAAATGCAATCCGGCCGGATGGTTGCCCACCCGGCCGGATAATCTGTCTCATCAGGAGAATGTCGGATTAGGATACGGCATGCTCGCCGCGGTTGGAGAACCCGTGTTTATCAGGTGCGCCAACTGGCTGATGGAACTCACGCCCATCTTATTGAACACGTCCTGCATCGAGTTTCCGGACCTCAGCAGACTCTGGACATAATCCAGAGAGTTGTTTGTTCCAGCACTGGCCGGAGTGCGCGTCCCAGCGGCCGCCCGGTTCGGAGTACTGTAGCGACTCAAAGCGCTTTGAGCCTTCTGGTTCTCCTTCTCTATTTCGGCCAGAGTGTCCCAATCGCCCTTCTTAATGGCTTCGAGTTTCCGTTCTTGCAGCTCGGCCAGTTTCGCCGCCGCAGCCGCCTTCACTTCCTCGCGTTCCTTCAGCGTTCCGGTCACGTTGACGGAATCCGGATTTTCCAGAGCCGCGCCATTGACCAGTTCGGCCACCTTCGCGCTGACCGCTCCCGGACCACCAACCACGATGGTCTTATTGGCACCGTAGCGCTGCAGTGCCTGGTAGGAGGACGGAGGTAGTTCCTCAGGCTTGGTCAACACCAAAGCTGCATTTTGATCCACGGCCAAAGCACCGCCGGACAAAGCATCCGGGAAGTTCTGACCGGTGACCAGCACCGCCGCGGTGGTTCCCGCCTGAGTACCAGCAGTCAAAGCGGCTGTTTCGTAACGATCCTTGCCCATGACCGGCTTAATGTTCACCGACATGGTTGTGGGCCACGGGGTGTTCTGAACGGCATGCACCGCTGGGCCGCCAACCGCGGTAATCGTCAACGGGCGGGTCTGACCCAACGCCGAGATATAGCCGAAGGTATTCGGATCCAAAGTGTTTCCCTTGCTCAACAGCATCAGGGAACCGGTGCGTCCGGCGGCCGCCCCGGCGACCAGCGCATCCGGGAAACCGACACCGTCAGCGATGTACAGGTTCAACGGCTTCTTCGGAGCCGCTCCCACCAAAGGTTCGGTCATCTGGTTCACCGCCACAGCAGTGCCGAAGCGATCCGGCCCAGCAATGCGGTGTACCGTCATCCCCGCCTCGTTCAGTTCGAACTCATCGTAGGGGTTCATCGGCACCTGACCGCCGACCAGATAGATGTTCTTCTTGCCGGAGACCTTCAGCTGATCCAGCAAAGCCGGTTCCAGGCCGGTCTTCCACGTGGTCAGCAGGACCGGGGCGTGCAGAGCCGCGGCCAGCGGGGTGGCGGACAAGCCGTCAGCATGAACGTTGCCATCCACCAGGACTACCGAGTCGCCGGGGAAATTACCCATCTTCCAAGCGGCAATAGCCGTGAGCACCCGGTCAGAACCATCGGCACGCAGCGTGTTCTTGGACAACGCCCGAGCCAGACGTTCCTTGTCCTGCTCGTCCTTCTTCTTGTCCTTTTCGGACTTGTCCTTCTTGTCCTTTTCTTCCGCCTTCTTCTTGGCTTCTTCGGCGGCCTTCTTCTTATCGGCTTCTGCCTTTTCTAAGGCGGCAGCCTTTTCTTCAGCGGCCTTCTGCTTCGCCAGAGCTTCCTCGTAGGCCTTCTTTTGTGGTTCGGTCATGCCCCAAGTCGGGTCGGGATCCTTGTCTTTCGGCACGTTGCCATCCACCACTGCTTGACCGTAGTTATTAATCTTGTCCAGCGCATTCGTGGCATCTTCCAAGGAACGCAGAATGTCGGTCAAGTTAGCGTAAGCGTTGCCGGCCTTCTTTAACAGGGATTCCATCTTGGCGGCGGTATTTGCGTCAGCCAAGTCATTTTGCACTTCAGCCAGGTTAGCCAAATCAGATTCGGCACCCCCGTAGGACAGCTTGGCGTCGTTGTACTTCTTAACAGCCTCTTTGTAGCCCTTCTTGTCCATTTGGATTTTAACTTCCTGAGGCAGGGACGCATAGAGCTTCTCCAATTCGTTCCACGACTCTTGCATCTTGCCGTGCTGGGTGCGAATCTTGGTTCCCAGGTCAGTCTGTTTCTTCAGGATATCGATGATTTCCTGCTGCATCTGCTGTTTGTCGGCATCGTTCAGGCTTTCGCCTTTCTGCAACATTTCTGTCATGCGCTTCATATTCCAAATTTGATAACGCGATTCCAGCATGATGGGTACTGACTTGTTCAGGTAATCCTTAATCCCCGCCAGGTCACGTTTCATCTCGGAATCAGCAGCACCGGGTTTAAGGTAGGAGTCCTTCGGATCTACCTTGAGGATTTCCTCCTCTGCGGCACTCAGCTTGTTCTCCGGCACTAGGGGCCTGGGATAGTCTGGCGCATCGCAAATAATCTCAGAAGGCTGGGTGGGATTGGGACCGCAATGCGAAGCATTATCAGATTTTATGACAGCGTTTTCAGCTACAGCCTTTTCATAGAGATACTTCTTTTTCTTGGCTTCCAGGTATTTGTCCAAGGCAGCTTCGAACGCTTTCTGCTTCGCGGTGTCCTCACCAATCCACTTGTCCTGAGCAGCTTTGACCATGTTGGCTGTATTCGCCAGACCATTCTTGGTAGCGTTTTCAGCATCCAAAATCACCGGATCGAGACCCTTGACAATCTGGTCTTCCAGGTCTTTCAACACTTCCCAAGCCGAAGTTTTTGCGTCAGCTTCTTGCTGAGCTACCTTCGTGGCAGCCTGCGCATCTTCGTACTCTTTCTTGGCCTGTTGATCAGCAATATCAACATTGAAGAGCTGACGTTTCTTTTCCTCCAGTTTTTTAGCCTTATCTAATTCCTGGTCGGCCAAATTCTTTTCCATCTCAGCTTGCTTGACACGCTGGGTAATCTTGTCCTTTTCGGCCTGGTATGCCGCCCGGTCAGCCACGGAACGCTTGAACAGCATCGACATATCGAGGGTGTCTTCGCCTTCTGTTGACTGGCAGTATTGTGACCATGTCATTGGGTCAGTAGCCATATTCGGGAAATACAGGGGATCGTCTACAGTCGTAAGGCCATAAACCGGGGCGTGCATGGGGTCAGTTACTGGCGGATCGATTTTGTAAACCCAAGCTGGGTCATTACCCACCGCCTCGTTGTAGCTTTTGACCAAATTGGCTGCGTCAGTCGCTGCTTCAGCCGAGCGCTTATCCAATTTATCCAGGATAGGGGTTCTCTTTCCAGTGGCACTATATTCGTCTTTTGCTTTCTGCCAAGCTCTTTGGGCGGCATTGTAGTCTTTTTCTGCTGCCTCATAAGCCTCTTTAAGAGGCTTAAAATTAGATTCTGCCCTACCCCAAGCAGCTTTCTCTGTCTTGAAAGTGTCTTCCGCCTGCTTCCACGCAGTCCGAGCCGCGCTATAGACGTTCAGAGCTGTCTGCTTTGCAGCTGCGTCAATGCTACCAGCAACAAAGTCTTTTTGGGCTTTGTCCCATGCCGCTTGGGCGGCATCCCAAGTTGATTTTGCCTCATTGTAAGTTGTTTCGGCTGCTTCATAATTTGCTTTTGCGTTATCGTAATCGGGTTTCGCTGCGTCATACTTAGCTTTAGCTCCATCGGCTGCTAAATATTTTTTGTCTGCTTTTTCATGTTCATCCTCAGCCGCTTTATACACAGCGGTTTCTACGTCGCTGGCCGGAACGGAACACAGCATGTCACGCAGGTTCTTGTATTGAGTCGCCAGAGCCGACTCGGTTTCAGCGTCCTTCGCATTGACCAAAACAGGCGGGGTGTGGTCGCGGAAAATCTGATCCGCAATGCTCGGTTCACCGGCATCTAAGAACACCGCATCTCCCGCGGCATCGTAGCCCACCAGGATACCCCGGAGTTTACCGTCCCCCGTCAGCACAGGCGTACCGAGTTCCTTATTAACTTCCTTCGCCGGACGCCATCCCGCTAGGGCAAAAGCCGGAACTACCCCGTTTTTGTCGTTAATTCCCGGCATATCCAGCTTCGGGATAGTCCTGTTTTGATCCAAGAAAGTCTGCCACGACTGGGGAGAACTGTAGTACCCCTTCCCGCCACCGAGATAGTAGGCGATGCGCAAATCAGAACTGGTGATGTTCTTGGTGAACGAACCCGGATGCGGCACAAAGTCGGTCGATTCCCAACCCACCATGTTCAAGCCGTCGCCATCCTTGGCCATGCCCTCAGCTTTCGTCACCGGAGTGATTTCCTCTACCGGACGATCCAGCTGTACCACCGCCAAGCCCAGAGTGGTGGGATTGAACGGTTCGACACGCACGGAGAAATACACGCGCTTATCCGCATTCGTATTGCTCACGGCATCCTTACCGAAGGTAATCCGCGCGGTCTGTTGAGCCAGAGCCTCCATAGTGGAGTTTTTGCGATTAAACACATCCTTGTACGGGTCATTCGAGAACGAGAAACAGTCGTTCGAGGTCAACACTTCATCGGGCTTTGTCAGCACACCCGCACAGCTCCGATACGCAAGAGTGGAAGCTCCTGAGACAGGGACTTGCAATAGGGCCACCGCCTGACCATTTTGACCCAGGTCCTGGGTTTGAAAGTTCCCCCCGCTAATAGCATTGGCCGGGGCGACACCCGCAAAAGCTAAACCAGCCGCAAACAGACCCACAATGCCCGCGCGGCGCATCTTCTTCACAACGTGGCTGTATGTCTCCACTTTATCCTCCTCGAATACCATCCATGGATTCGCGCGCTGCCCCTTCCGGACGGGGTCAGCACAGTGTTCCGAACACTCAAGTAATTTGTTCGGCTACACACATACAATTCTGAGCCTTTTGGCCTCATTTCAGCGAAACCTCGCATACATTCCAGTGATTTTCCATAATTGCAGGTCAGCGCCTCAAAGCGCAGGTCGCAGGGTCGCTAACGAGCAAATCTTTTTTTTGCTTTACCAAATCTTGACCACCATGTCCGAACAAATCCTGCCCCGCGCTCAGATTGCTGCAAAGCAAGTGAGACACACTTCACGCCTCAATCAGGTTGTGTTCCACGCCTTCACCGGCATCCAGCGCAGACTTTGCATCGCGCAGATTGCGCAGGTTCGACTCACTATAAAACGGGTCGGGACGTGAGACCTCGAACGGGATGCGGTTTTCCCCGGTCGCTTTCTTTGCGAAAATCGTAAATGCGGTAGTCATGTTCATTCCCAGATCGCGGCAAAGTTCTTCCATCGCCGCTTTCAACTCCGCGTCCATCCGAATCGTCACATTTGCTGTAGCCATTGCACTCACCTCGCACACTATTATACAACTAACGCACCACTAATTCACTCGTGAATCTGTGCTAAGTCTCACCACCACGCGGGGCTTAGTTTCGCAGGGCCGTAAACGGAACGACCATCACCCCATCCGCCCGAGTGTACGCGACATTCCCGGTCCCACAGATAACCGCTAAGAACGAAGGCGGCAGCTGGCTGGAATCCTTTTCCATTTCCCTAGCAAATAAGGTAGCAATTCGCTTGAGATTCTGGGCGCCCTCCTCGACTCGATTCATCCCCAATTTGATTTCAAAGGCACCCCAACGTCCATCAGGAAGCTGTGCCACGGCATCAATTTCGTTACCCTTTTCATCGCGGAAATGGTACAGGTTTCCGCGAGAAGCACGGGCGTAAATGTTGAGGTCATGCTCGACTAGAGATTCAAACACGTAACCAAAAGTCTGCAAGTCACGCAACAGCATCTGGGGACTAACCCCCAAGGCCGCAACCGCCAAAGAGGGGTCGGCAAAATGCCGCTTGGGAGCACGCAGCACCCGGCGCGAGGAACGCAAGTTTGGATGAAAAGACGGCTGATCCCAGGTCAAAAAGAGTTGCGAAAGAACATTGAGGTACTCAGCCACGGTGCCTTCATGGATGTTTACGTCCTCATGCTGGCGCATATCCGCCAGCAGCGTCCGATTGGACACCGTGGTAGCCGTATTACGAGCTAGCGAATGAATCAGGGCGCGAAGTTTGCTCACGTCATGCCTGGTACCACTGACCCGATAGACATCATCGTTGATGACACTCTCCAGGTATTGCGATGCGGTATCACTGCTGTCCTGGGAATCCTCCCCCAGAACAGCGGGCCAGCCGCCACGCACACACAATGCGATAAGTTCCTCGACACTCTTTTCCTCGATTTTCGTCGTGGGAATATCTCCATCGAACAGACCCGCAAAGGAAACTTGGCCTGAAGAATCGCCAGTCTCATACAAGCTCATAGTTTGCATATTGATAGTGGCGATGCGTCCTGCCCCGCTGTGCAGAACGCCTTTGCGGGAAGGGGTTGACGAACCCGTCAGCAAAAACCGGCCCTTTCGAGGGGTCTTGTCTACCGCAAAACGCACAGCGTCCCACACTTGTGGCACTTCCTGCCATTCGTCTATCAAGTGTGGAGAGTCGCCTTCCAAGGCATATTCCGGATTCAGCATCGCAAGGTTACGGTTGGAAAATCCGTTGGCCGGGTCGGCTAGGTAAGTGACAGAACGAGCCTGGTTTAGCGACGACCAGGTCTTTCCGCACCACTTCGGCCCTTGGATACACACCGCTCCGAATTTTTTCAGCAGGTCAGCAATTTCCTCGTCGACAAAGCGCTGACGATAAAAATCCGGCGTGAGCATTTTTCCCTCCAAATCAAAGGATTTACAGGTTTAGAATAGCCCAATCCATAGTTTTTCGCTAGTTTTATCCATAGTTTTTCGCCAGTTTTATCCATAGTTTTTCGCCGGACGCTGCGAGGACAATCGGGCGGACGCGCCCTGCCAGACACTATAAGACCACGTCAACCGGCCTTTGGTGCCCCTTTGCGCCTGGTACTTAACCCGAACTTCCCACTTAACATAACACTTGGGGAAGTTAAGTGGGAAGTAAGTGGGAAGTAAGTGGGAAGTTCCGTAGAGCGCTTCCACACAGAGCATTTCTCTCAACGCACCGAGAGGGTTCGATAACGCTGTTTAGGGCTGCGCGCCGGTTCCATCGGTTCCACCAACCCTTCCTCAATCAGCTGGTTGACTGCCCGCTGTACAGCGGTGCGACTTAGCCCCGTAGCCTGAACGATCTCGGTGGTACTGCCAGTCGTGCGCGAACTCAAAATAGCGAGCACATGGTCTTTTGCACTGGCATATGTCTCAGTCTTGGCGACATGACGCCGCTCAAAAATAATGGTGAAGCTGGTCAGGCTCTCGCGAATTTTTGCCGGAGGCATCAGCGCATCGGCTAGAGACTGCTCAATGACGGCGAAACCAGTGCCGCGATTCTCGGCTACCAATCCCCCATCGGGAGTTCTCACATTTTCCAAAAAAGTCGCTAACCACTGATTTCGAGTCGAACTCAGTCCATCTTTACCCAAGGAATCCACCGTAACACCACCGAACAGGCCACCCGGACTTGTGATTTCCAACCTGTCGACAAACATGTTGACCTGCACCTGCGTACCCCTCGCGGTCGGAGAGTAGTCCCGATGCAACAAAGCGTTGACAATAGCTTCGCGTACTGCCACCAGGGGATAATCGGGCAGCTCCTTACGGAAAACGTCGTTGATGAGCGCACCCGTGCGCATATTGGCACGCACTTTTCCGATAACCGCCTCCACTAACTCCGGAATAGAGCCCGTGAGATTAGCGCTTTCTAGTAAGCGCAAACCCTTGGTGACATCACCTTTGGAAGTGCCCGGATACAGTCCAAAAGTCACATTGAGACGCGGGAAAAACTCCTGCGGATACTCCCCCATAGCCAGCAGCGCAGCCAAAGAAGGGTGACCACCCTGGGCAACATGCAGACGCGCATAGGCGGTTTCCGCGCCTTGAGCAAAAGTCTTGGGACGTAAAGACTTTTGTCCCGTCAAGAAATCTTGCAGCGCCACCGCGTCGAGGTCCTCCATGCCTGCAAGCTCCACGTATTCGGTGTCCCACAGCGGTTGATGCTGTTCCTCTAACAGCCGGTCAACTTCATAGTTACGCATCACTTGGTCAGCATCACCGACCCGCAAATAACTGCCCCGATACACGCCTTTCTCGGTCACGTATGCGGGACGTTCACTGGCCAGCACCGGCTCGATGGTGGCGACCAGCAACTGGATATTTTCAAAAGGGACGATGTTGACTTGCGGGCGCAGGCACGGGGTAATCTGCAAGCAACGATCGACCAGCGCGTTGCGGGCAGACAGGGCATCGAAATTGTCTACCGGGGTGAAGCCATCCGTTTCAGAAAGTCCGAAAATCAGCAGCCCTCCGCTCGCATTGGCGAAGGCGCTGAGGGTCTCTAAAACCGACTTGCCTACCCCGGTCTTGACTTCGACATTTTGTTGATCTGCTCCGACTAAACGCAGCTGCGTGATGATTCTGGAGAGTTCTTCCGCGTCCATTTTTGCCCCCTTGCGCCTGGTACTTAACCCGAACTTCCCACTTAACATAACACTTGGGGAAGTTAAGTGGGAAGTAAGTGGGAAGTTCGACTGCGGTGTGTCGCGGACGTTCGCAGCCGGGCCGCGCCCCCTATTGCACCCCCGCCAGGCGTTGAATGACCGTGTCGGCCAGCAGTCGGCCGCGCCGAGTCAGCACCGCCCAATCCGCTCCGCTGGTCAGCAAGCCCTCCCCAGCCAACTCGTGCGCCTCACGAAGCAACGCCGCCGCGTCAACCCCGAACTCTCGGGCATATTCACGCAAATCCAGGCCCTGACGCAGACGCAGATTCAACAGGAGTTTTTCCAGGCGGGCGCTTTCGCCGGTGATGATTTCCTGGCCATCAACAGGCCGGTGGCCCGCCCGCAGGGACTGCATCCATTTCGCGGGGTGGCGCAGGTTCCAAAAGCGCGTGCTATCCAGGTGGGAGTGGGCGCCGGGCCCGAAACCATACCAATCCTGGTTTTGCCAATAGGCCAGGTTGTGACGGCATTCGTGGCCGGGACGCGCCCAGTTGGAAATCTCGTACCATTCCAGGCCCGCCGCGCTGAGTGTCTCATCAGCCAGCTCGTATTTATCCGCTTGGTCGTCGGGGTCTACCGGGGCAATTTCCCCCTGCGCGAGGGCACGTCCCAGCGCGGTGCCCGGCTCGATGACCAGGGCGTAGCAGGACACGTGGTCTACCCCAAGTTCCAGCGCGGCATTCAGGGAGGACCGCCAATCCGCCAAGCTCTCTGTCGGCGTGCCATAGATGAGGTCCACACTGACCTCCAGTCCCTGCGCGCGCGCCGCCCGCACGCCTGCCACCAGGTGCTTTTGCTGATGCGTCCGGTCCAAAGTCGCCAACACGGCCGGAATTGCTGACTGCATTCCAAAAGACACCCGCGTAAAACCCCCCGCCGCCAGGGCTTCCAAATACTGCGGCGTCACCGTGTCAGGATTTGCCTCGGTCGTGACTTCCGCTTCGGGCGCCAGCCCGAAAGTTTTGCTCAGGCCACGCAAGACCCGCACCAAATCGGTAGCCGGTAAGACTGTCGGGGTCCCTCCGCCGAAGAACACGCTGGTCAGGGCGCGGCCGTCCTGGGGAACAGCGCCAGAGCCACCGGCACCAACGCAACCGGCACCGCCCTCGTGACCCCCGCCCTGGTGACCGCAGCCCTGGCACGCCGCCTCAGCCTCGAAACAATCCGGCGCATACAGGCCGACTTCACGGAGCAACGCCGCCGCGTATCCTCCTACGCCGGGGCCCAGCGACAGATTCGAGTAAGTATTGAAATCGCAATAGCCGCAACGCCGCAGGCAGTACGGCACATGCACGTAAGCACAGAGCGTGCGCGGCGAACTCATCAGGCTTCGTCCGCCCCATACCACGGCTCGCTGGGCGTAAACCCGGACTCGGCGGGCTTCTCCGTGGCGCTAACCCGCCCCAAACGGGCCGTCACCTGGAACGACGCGGCCTGTTCACGTTCTTCAGCCGAGCCACGCGCCAGGCGCACCACACACAAATCATGCACGTCACGGCCTTCTCGGGCGGCCCGGCGCTCGAACGCCGTCACCACCCGACCGTCGAAACGTGGCGCGAAACCGCCGCGCTGACCTTGTGGATCGTTGGCATCGGGACGCTGGCCAACGTGCGGATTGGACAACCCGAGGGTGGACTCAACCACGTCACGCTGCTGCCAAGCGTAGTCGTCCCAATCGGTCGCCAGGCGCCACTGCCCCCCGTCTTCCAGCAGCCGGGCGACAATGGCCGCAAACTCCGGCGCCACCAGCCGCCGCTTGTGATGGCGAGTTTTCGGCCACGGATCAGCGAAAAACGTCCACATCTCGTGCACCGTCGCCTCACCCAGCAGAATAGGCAAGGCTTGCAGGGCGTCGACGTCCGCGACTTTCAGGTTGGGCAGGCCGTCGTAGTTGCGCACAGCGGAGGACACGATTTTCGCCACCCCCGGCAGCCACACTTCAAATCCCAAGTAGTTGTTCTCCGGGTGCAGCGCGGCAGCGTGAGTGATTTGCTCACCGTTACCGCAGCCGACCTCGACAATGAGTGGAGCCTCGCGGCCAAACACGACGCGGGGGTCCAAGCGCTCCCCCTCGGCCGCCATCGTCGGCCCCGCCCCGCGTTTAACGTCCAACAGGTAGGCGTCTTTGTACTTTTCAAAGGTCTTTTCCAAAGTTTGGCCCATGCGGTCCCCACGCCGGGCAAAAGTTCTGACCCGCGGATAAGGGCGCTGGCGGTCAGGGGTTTCGTCGTCCCCGCCGGACTGGGCGTCGGCTCGAATCGTTTTGCCCATTACTTTTTCGGCTCCTCGTTGGACAACGCGGCGATGAAGGCCTCCTGGGGAACCTCAACGCGCCCGATGGCTTTCATGCGTTTCTTGCCGGCCTTTTGCTTTTCCAACAGTTTGCGTTTCCGGCTGATGTCGCCGCCGTAGCACTTGGCGAGCATGTCTTTGCGCAGCGCCCGGATATTTTCCCGGGCGATAATGCGGGTGCCGATAGCCGCCTGGATAGGCACCTCGAACTGTTGGCGTGGAATGAGTTTGCGCAGTTTCGTCGCCATCGCGGTCCCGTAACTGTAGGCATTGTCCTTGTGAACGATGGCGGAAAACGCGTCGACCTGTTCCCCGTTCAGCAAAATGTCCACCCGCACCAGGTCGGCCGGAGCCATTCCGTCTAGGTGGTAGTCCAGCGAGGCGTAGCCTTTGGTGCGGGATTTCAGCTGATCAAAGAAGTCGTAAACAATCTCGCCCAGCGGCAGGGTGTAATGCAGTTCCACCCGGTCGGAGCTCAAGTACTCCATGTTCTTCATGGCGCCGCGCCGATCCTGGCACAGTTCCATAACCGGACCGACAAAGTCCGAGGGCGTCAGGATGGTCGCGGCCACCACCGGCTCGCGCACTTCCTTGACCTTTCCTTCGGGGAACTCAGAAGGGTTCATGACGTGAGTTTCCGTGCCGTCTTCAGCCACCACCACGTATTCCACGTTCGGGGCGGTGGAAATCAGCACCAGGTCGAACTCGCGTTCCAGACGCTCGCGAATAATCTCGAGATGCAGCAGACCCAAGAAACCACAACGGAAACCCGACCCCAGAGCGGCCGATGATTCCGGCTCAAAAGTCAGGGACGCATCGTTGAGCTTCAGCTTGTCCAGCGCGTCACGCAACACCGGAAAATCGGTCCCGTCAATCGGGTACAGTCCCGAAAACACCATCGGCATCGGGTCGCGGTAGCCCGGCAAAGGTTCGCTAGCGCCCTTTTCCGCAGAAGTAACGGTGTCGCCCACGCGGGATTGGCGCACGTCCTTCACTCCGGTAATGAGGTAGCCGACTTCGCCCGCCCCGATACCTTTTGTGGGAATCGGATCCGGGCTGATGACGCCGAGTTCCAGCAGTTCGTGGGTAGTGCCGGTGGACATCATGTTGATTCGCTGGCGGGCATTGAGCGAGCCGTCCATGACGCGCACGTAGGTCACGACCCCGCGATACGTGTCATAGACCGAGTCGAAAATGAGTGCGCGGGTTGGTGCGTCGGGCTGTCCGGAGGGCGGGGGGACCTGGGAGACGATTTCGTCCAGTAGGGCCTGTACGCCCTCCCCGGTCTTGCCCGAAACTCGCAAGCAGTCCTCGGGCTGGCACCCGATGAGGTTCGCCAGTTCTTCGGCGTGCTTTTCCGGCATCGCGCCGGGCAGGTCGATTTTGTTCAGCACCGGGATAATGGTCAAGTCCCCCTCCAAGGCGAGGTAGAGGTTCGCCAGGGTTTGCGCCTCGATGCCTTGGGAGGCGTCCACCAGCAGGACCGCCCCTTCACAAGCCGCCAGAGAACGCGAGACTTCATAGGTAAAGTCCACGTGACCAGGGGTGTCAATCATGTTCAGGGCGTAGGCTTTGTCGCCTACCTGCCAGGGCATCCGCACGGCTTGGGATTTAATGGTGATGCCGCGTTCGCGTTCAATGTCCATCCGATCCAGGTATTGGGCACGCATCTCACGGTCCGAAACGACCCCGGTCAGCTGCAGCATCCGATCCGCCAGCGTCGACTTACCGTGGTCGATGTGGGCGATAATCGAAAAGTTACGAATCAGGGACGGGTCGGTAGCGGCGGGCGCAATCGACTGTAACAGGGCATCACCAGGAATGGGCATGGACTTCCTTATCTCTCTCGCTAGACATTCCATTTTGTCATTTTTCCCCCGTTTGCCCAATCTTTAGCGGGCTGTAAGGGGCTGGGTCTCCCGCCACGAAGTTTACCGGAGGACTTTCGTGCACAAGTTTTGGCAATCACCCTGGTTGTTGCCCGGTGCGGCGTTCCTCCGGTCAGGAATAATTTGGGCCTGCTGGACTATTGCGCAGGGGCGCGGAATCTGTTACCTTGAAACATCTCTAATCTCGCCGCAGAGATTGTTCGCTGACCAGGACGCGTTAGCCACTTCTTAGCTGCAGGTCACCGGGTTTTCCCAGAGCCACGGGAACGCCGGTTTTATCACACCAGCCAGGATATATCCCGCATCTTCACCACTCGTTATCTATGTCGGGCGATGCACCCGCCATACTCAAACTCTAGGGGGAATCCATGTCAAAGCTGTCTTCCAAACCATTTATCGCGGTTTTATTAGTTTTTGCTATGCCGTTTGTTTTGTCGGGGTGTTCCCAGCGCGATTCTGCTCCGAGTGATGCGGCAGCTCCCAAGCTGTCCATTTCCGACATTAAACAGGAGGTTCAAGAAAGTTGGATGCCTACCCAATTCCTGGCGCAGGCATCATTCCGTTCGGATAAGCACCTGGATTTGAAGCCTGTCAAGGAGGAGTCCTCTTATCGCCAGATTGCTTTTCGGTGTGCACAAGACTCGCCCTCCCCGGTTTCTATTTGGCTTCGGCACGACAGCGAATTACGTCGGCTAGCGGAAATCGGGGCCTGTGATTCAGGTGTGGGGCTCCAAACTGTGGGACTTCCGACCTCGCTGTTTCCTCAGGCAGAACAAGCACTGTTCATCGCGAACGATGACACCCGCATCGCCGCAGTTATTTTTGAAACCAATCAAGAAACGCCCTCGTGAACGTGTCCCGTATCGGTGTGCAGACACCGAAAACCAGCACAAATCATCTAGGTGATGAGCGGCATCACGAACGTGGGACGTAGCCTGAATCCGTTAGCTCATCGTTCTCACAGCCGATTTGCGAATAAGGCGCAAAATGGCGTAGGATATTTCCTTGTGTGTCGCCAAAACCGGCGAAAATCAATACTTTTGAGGGAAGAACATTGGCAAATATTAAGTCTCAGATAAAGCGGATTCGCACCAACGAAAAGGCGCGCCAGCGCAACTTGGCCGTGCGCTCCGAGCTAAAGACACTGGTGCGCAAGACCCGCGAGGCTATCGAGGCCGGGGATAAGGCCGCAGCCGAGGCCAACTTGAAGGTGGCCACCCGTCACCTCGACGTGGCAGCTTCCAAGGGTGTCATCCACAAGAACCAGGCGGCTCAGCGCAAGTCCAAGCTGGCCACCCGCGTTGCTGCCATGCAGTAACCGGTTTCTCTAAGCTATTTGAAAACGTCCACCTCGGTGGGCGTTTTCCTTTTGCCCACTCCTAAAAGTCAGGGGATACTCGCTGCGTGTCCCGAACCCCCGCCACAAAAATGCTGCAAAGGCGTTAGTTCGCACCCAACACAGCGCGCAAACTAATCGGTTTAAGTCGCGTATATCATCTGGTCTAAACTGGATACGTTGATTGTCGGAAAGAAGAGGAATAATGGCTGAAAATACCCCGGAAACCCCAGACACCCCGCAGTACCGCTACACGGCTGAGATGGCGGGGGACCTGGAAGCAAAATGGCAACGGATTTGGGACGAAACCGGCGCTTTTAACGCGGATAACCCCAGCGGCTCCTTGGCCGGCGACCTGGCAAAACACAAAAAATACTTCATCCTCGATATGTTCCCCTACCCCTCCGGCAAAGGTCTGCACGTGGGACACCCGCTCGGCTATATCGCCACCGACGTGGTGGCCCGTTACCAGCGCGCTCAGGGCAAGAACGTGCTCTACACCATGGGTTACGATGCGTTTGGCCTGCCCGCCGAGCAATATGCCCTGCAAACCGGCCAGCACCCAGCCATCACCACGCATGACAATATCGCCAACATGAGCAAACAGCTGGCTCGCATTGGTTTGTCCCACGACCGGCGGCGCTCTTTCGCCACGACCGACCCGGACTATTTCAAGTGGACCCAGTGGATTTTCCTGCAAATTTTCAACTCCTGGTATGACCCGGAGGCTCCGCGCCGCGACGGCTCCGGAAAGGGCGCGGCTCGGCCGATTACCACCCTTGTGAAGCAGTACGAGGACGGCACCCGCCCCACCCCGGACGGGCGGGCTTGGGCCGAACTTTCCGCGGTGGAACAGGCGGAACTCATTGATGCCGAGCGCCTAGCTTACGTGGCTTACGCGCCGGTGAACTGGGCGCCGGGATTGGGCACGGTGCTGGCGGACGAAGAAGTCACCGCCGAGGGGCGTTCCGAACGCGGCAACTTCCCCGTGTTTAAGACGAAACTGCGCCAGTGGATGATGCGCATCACCCGCTACGCAGACCGGCTGGATGCGGACCTAGCCACGATTGACTGGCCCGATAAGGTCCGCACCATGCAGCACAACTGGATAGGCAAGTCCTTTGGCGCCACCGTAAACTTCCAGGTCGAGGCTGGTCAAGGGCCGCAGCCGCAGACGTTGCAGGTCTTCACAACCCGGCCCGACACGCTGTTTGGCGCGACTTTCATGGTCATTTCCCCGGAACACCCGCTGGTGGGGGCCGAGGACTGCGCGGACGCGGAGTTGCAGGTGCCGGACGCTTGGCCGGAGGGAACCCGCCCGGAGTGGACCGGCGGATACGCGACCCCGCGCGCAGCGGTGGCGGCCTACCGGGCGCAAGCCAGCGCAAAGAGCGACAGTGAACGGACTGCGGAAACCGACTTCACCGAAAAGACCGGCGTGTTTACCGGCATTTTTGGGACGAATCCGGTCAATAGTTCCCTGGTGCCGATTTTCGTGGCGGATTACGTTTTGATGGGGTACGGCACCGGTGCGATTATGGCTGTGCCCGCCCACGACGAGCGCGATCACGCCTTTTCTCGGATGTTCAACCTGGACATTATCCAAACTATTTCCGGCCCGGACGGCCTGGATGTACAGACGGAACCCTGGACCGGCGACGGCGTCATCGAAAACTCCGCCAACAGCGAAATCAGCCTGAACGGCCTGGGCAAGGCCGAGGCTATCGCAAAAATCAGCGACTGGCTGGCGAAAACCGGGCGGGGCGAAAAGACCGTGACCTACCGTCTGCGTGACTGGCTGTTTTCCCGGCAACGCTACTGGGGCGAGCCTTTCCCCGTGGTTTACGGCTCTGACGGGCGGGTTCACGCCCTGCCGGAGGAGATGCTCCCCCTGGAGCTACCCGAAGTGTCGGACTTCCGGCCCCGGACTTTTGACCCCGACGACGCCCACTCCACCCCGGAATCTCCGCTGGGCCGCGCTACGGACTGGATGACTGTCGAGCTGGACCTGGGCGAAGGCAAGCAGACCTACACTCGTGACCAAAACACCATGCCGAACTGGGCGGGCTCGTGCTGGTACGAGCTGCGCTACACCGACCCGGACAACCCCACGGCTTTTGCCAGCCCCGACAACGAAGCCTACTGGATGGGCCCGCGTCCCGAAGCGGGCAACCTCAGCGGCGGCACGGATTTGTACGTGGGCGGCGTGGAACACGCGGTGCTGCACCTGCTGTACGCGCGTTTTTGGCACAAGGTCCTCTACGACTTGGGATATGTCTCCAGTTCAGAGCCGTTCCATCGCCTGTTCAACCAGGGCATGATCGAGGCCTACGCCTACACGGATTCGCGCGGGCAATACGTCCCGGCTGACGAAGTGGAGGGCAGCGAAGAGGACGGCTTTACCTGGCAGGGCCAGCCCGTCAACCGCGAGTTCGGCAAGATGGGCAAGTCGCTAAAGAACATCGTCACCCCTGATCAGATGTGCGCGGATTACGGCGCGGACACATTCCGGGTTTACGAAATGTCGATGGGGCCGCTGGATATGTCCCGCCCGTGGGACACTCGTGCGGTGGTCGGTTCCCAGCGTTTCCTGCAGCGGCTGTGGCGCAATATCGTCGATGAAAACACCGGCGCGCTCACCGTCAGCGACGACGCCCCGGATTTGGCGACCGCGAAAGTGCTGGCTCGCACCATTCACGATGTCACTGTGGAATACGACAATCTGCGCGTGAACACGGCTATCGCCAAGATGATTGTGCTGAACAATCACCTCACCGGACTGTCCCAGGTGCCGCGTGAGGCCGCAGAAGCGCTGGTCGTGATGGTTGCCCCCATCGCTCCGCACATTGCGGAGGAGCTGTGGGAGCGCTTGGGTCACCAGGGCGGAATCGCCCGTGCCACGTTCCCCGTCGTGACCGATGAGTCGCTGTTGGCGGCTGAGGAGGTCACTTGCGTGGTTCAGGTGGCGGGCAAGGTGCGCGCGAAAGTGTCGGTGGACCCCGAGATTTCCGAGGCGGATTTGCAGGCGAAAGTCCTGGCGGAACCGGCCGTGGTGAAGTTGCTGGACGGGCGCGAACCGAAGCGGATTATCGTGCGCGCCCCGAAGCTCGTGTCCCTGGTTTTGTAGGATTTGTCAGTACAAAAAATTCGCTAAATTACGGGATTTCAACGGTTTCCGGCTTGCAAAGTTAGGTATACCTAACTTAGGCTATGCTCATGAAGAGAATTAAAAACAAGCAAATTAAAGAAACCTTGACTGTAGCTGCGATTTTGTGCCTGGGAGCCTCTCTCAGCGCGTGCAGCGGGACACCCAGCGCCAGCTCGGATTCGGCCACACAAGGCAAGCCCCTGGTCCTCACCACATTTACCGTGTTGCAGGACATGGCTCAAAACGTTGCCGGAGACCACCTGGAAGTTCGCTCTATCACCAAACCTGGGGCGGAAATCCATGATTATCAACCCACGCCCTCGGACTTAAAGTCGGCGCAGAAAGCGAAACTGATTTTAAATAACGGGCTGGATTTGGAACGCTGGTTCACGAAGTTTACCACCGACCTGGATGCCAAAAAGGTCAATGTTTCGCAGGGCGTGGAGCCTATTCCGATAACCGAAGGCGACTACAAGGGTAAGCCCAATCCCCACGCTTGGATGAGCCCGAAAAACGGCGCCCTCTACGTGAAAAATATGGCAAAAGCCTTCTGCGATTTAGATGCCCAGAACTGCTCCGAGTACCAGGAAAATGCCGAACAGTATGGCGCCAAGATTGAAAAAGTCGGCGAGGACATCACCTCCACTCTTTCTCATCTCGACGCGTCACAACGCACTTTGGTCAGCTGTGAGGGAGCTTTCTCGTATTTGACTCGGGACTATAACCTAAACGAGAAATTCCTGTGGGGCGTAAATGCCGAAGGAGCCCTCACTCCCTCTCGCGTAGCGGAAGTGGAAGACTACGTGAAGCGAAACCACGTTCCCGCAGTATTCTGCGAGTCCACCGTGGGAGACAAAATGCGACCCGTTGTGGAAGCTACGGGAGCGAAATTTGGTGGGGAATTGTATGTTGATTCCTTGTCAGACGCAGATGGAGACGTTCCGACCTATCTGGATCTGTTGCGCTACGACGCAGATCTGATTACCCAAGGGTTGACTCAGAAATGAGTGACACTCTCGACAACCGCATAGCGCCAGGCGGGTCTGAAACTGAGTCCAGCTCAAAATCAGC
Organism: Mobiluncus sp.; assembly: GCF_985070215.1. Taxonomy (NCBI): domain Bacteria; kingdom Bacillati; phylum Actinomycetota; class Actinomycetes; order Actinomycetales; family Actinomycetaceae; genus Mobiluncus; species Mobiluncus sp. The sequence goes on from NZ_CFKZQR010000001.1 coordinate 106,075, forward strand.
CCCACCTATATTAGAAGTCTCAGATTTGCATGTTCGTTACGGGGCTAATGTGGCACTGGAAGGTGCCAGTTTAACCGTGCCGCGCGGTCAAATTTGTGGTCTGGTAGGGATGAACGGATCGGGGAAATCGACACTGTTCAAAGCCATCACCAACAGCGTTTCGTATCAAAAGGGCAGCATTAAAGTTGCCGGAATTGACGCAAACCAAGCCCGGAAACAGCGACTGATTGGTTATGTTGCACAAAACGAGGAAATCGATTGGGACTTCCCGGTTAACGTAAACCAAGTCGTCATGATGGGGCGATATGGATTTATGGGACCGACCCGTCGTCCCAAATCTGCAGATCTGGCAGCGGTGCAATCCGCGTTAGAAATGGTGGAATTGCAAGATTTGCAACAGCGCCAAATTGGAGCGTTGAGCGGCGGTCAAAAGAAAAGGGTGTTTATCGCGCGCGCAATTGCCCAAGGCGCACCGCTCCTGCTCCTCGATGAACCGTTTGCCGGAGTAGACAAATACTCAGAAACCAATATCGTTGATTTACTGCGAAAAATTTCTGCAAAAGGGACCACTGTGGTGGTTTCAACCCATGATTTGGCTTCTTTGGAAAAGCTCTGCGATGAGGTGGTTTTGTTATATCGCCGCGTGGTTTATCAAGGCAATCCTGCTGGAGCCTTGGACCCACAGAATCTCGCGAAAGCGTTTGGATTAAATCCCGCCGCGTCGGGAGGTGGACAGTGAATTTTTATGAAATCTTAATCGAAATGTGGACACAGCAGTTTATGCTTCGCGGCATCATCGTCACCGGAGTCGCGGCAGCAGTTTGTGCCGTGTTGTCCTGCTGGCTGGTCCTAATTGGCTGGTCACTGTTAGGTGACGCCCTGTCGCACGCAATTCTTCCCGGGATTGTCGTGTCCTACCTGTTGGGAACGCCTTTTGCAATAGGTGCCCTCGTGGCAGCTTTGCTGGTGGTGGGATTGATTGGCGCAGTGCGGGGGCGCGGACGGGTCAAGGAAGACACAGCTATTGGGGTGGTATTCACAACTATGTTTGCCTCCGGCCTGGTTCTAATCAGCCTGTTCCCCAGTCATATCGATTTGCACCATATTTTGTTTGGCGACATGCTCGGTATCACCAGAGCCGATATGTGGCAGGTCTTGATATTGAGTCCACTCGCTCTGGTGCTGTTGTTATACAAAAAGCGGGATTTAGTGCTGTATGCCTTCGACAAGACTCATGCCCACACTATCGGCATCTCTACAACCTGGTTGGCGACTTTGTTGCTGGTAGCTCTCTCTTTGACGGTCGTGGTGGCGATGCAGGCAGTGGGCGCAATCCTCATCGTGGCACTGGTGATTACCCCTGGCGCAACCGCTCGGCTGCTCACAAACCGGTTCAACGCTATGTTATGGATAGCTCCTTTGCTTTCCGTATCCTGCGTCGTGCTGGGAGCCTATATTTCCTACTGGTTCGATACGGCTTCAGGAGCCACGGTCGTGCTGCTTGAGGGAGTGTTGTTCCTAATCGTTTGGCTGGTTGATTTGCTTCGGCAGCAGCGGCTACAGCGCTATCATGGCGCGCAGACTGCCGTACCCAACCCTGACCCGGAACCTCAACAGGTTGCTTCTTAGGCAACCCTCTAGGGCAGAGTGAGGTAGCGCAATACAGCCTTGGCGCTGCCCTTGTTGAGGTCGCCCAGCTGTGCCAACTGGCCCAACCCAGACCCGAAAACAAACATATCCCCGCTGGTGGCAGCATCTTTCAAGGGTGGGGCAACGCCTTCCCAGAGGAATTTTCCGTCGACGACTCCGTAGCTCAAAAGCCCGCCGTTACCTTCGGTGAACACGGCTTTTGTCCCGTCAGAGGCCAGCGGAGCCCCTGGAGCTTTCAGATTAATGGCCACGCCGTCCCCGGTAGTCCAGGTTTTTGCCGCACAACCGGGCCAGGACGCGCAGGTTTCCCCGGTCGCACCCAGGAAATACGTCCGGTCGGGCATGAGGACGGGAACTTTCCCGGATTTCAAGGCGGTCAGAGCACTGTCAGTATCCAGCCGCAGCCCGGCGCGCAGTTGGTCGTGCAGGGCTTGAGCGGCTACAGAGGGGCACTGGCCCTCCCCCACTACACCACCGTCAGAACCGTGAATTTGCCAATGAACCTCAGCGGCGCTTTGCGGGTCAGCGGAGGCAAAAAAACCGGCTTCCAACATGGAAATCTGGGGGGCAGACCCCAGTTTCGAGGTGTCGAGAGAACCGATTTTCATGTTGATAATTTGGGAATAACTCCAGGTATTTTGCCGGTTAGACCCGTCTTGATTCGAAGTCGTCACCCCCAGCAAGGTCACCGACCCCCGAGTTTGCACCGATAGGGGCTGGGCAGCCTGGGCGTTTGGCACCATGAGCGGGAACTTGCCTTTCCACGCAAAGTCCGGCGTGACGTACACCGCCTGTACTCCAGCCGAATTTCCTTCCGCAACCGCGATAGGAACCACCAGGAACTGGTCAAAAATGGCTCCCAAAACGTGCTCGCCGGTCGCTAAATCCCAAATACCCTGCGGCAAGTCCCCCACCACAACATTGCCGCTGGAATCGATACGCACCACCTTTTTCGCGGCATCCGATTCGCAGGTAATCGAGCTCTGCCACAGCTGTTTCAGGCAATAGTCCAGGGGCAGGTCATCGTAGGTTTTCGACCATTTCGCGGTGCCAGTCGTTTCGTCTATCAGCGCAATAGCCTGGGTTTGAGCCTTGCCATCAGTGCCTTTGACCAGCACAAGCTGTTCGTTTTCAGCCAATTTAGCGGTCACACCGGTAGCGGCGTCCTGGGCCGCCAAAGAGTCTTGGGAATCGGCGTAGTCCCACACCTGCACCGTGCGCGGATCTTTCATTTTCGCGGGCATTGCCAGGGTCCAGGCTTCTTTCAATGGGGCGACGGTTGTGATTATCTTCACTTCCGCGTTGCTGCGAATCCGGGCGGTATCACCAAGCCACTGTGTCGTGGCGGTCACCAACACCACCACCGCCAGGGCCAGAATGACCGCGCCAATGATGCGTTCGACCAAGCGGGGCTGGCGCACCGCGGCCGCAGAATCGCTTAAATCCGGTTTCTGTTTTTTCACTGCTTCAGTTTATCCCGGCTATAGCAACGAAAAACTGCCTTTCGAGAAGTTTTCCACAGGGGAGGGCAATTCCGGGTTTTCCACAGGTAAAACATTTTCGACTTTCCGCGCCGGTGGGTCGCGATTAGTTTCACAAGCAAGGGGCGGACAGTTCCCGGCACGATAGAGGAGGCAGCCAGGATGCTAAATAAGTTTGGACAAACGGACCGCGACCGGCTCACTGCCAGTGTTTTTGAGCGGGCCAGAGCCGCGGGCGTGGGCTATCTGGACGATGCCGAGCCGGATTACCGAACCGCGCGCCATCCCGCGCCACCCCCCGATTTTGGCGCGGAGGGGAACCCGCCGACTCGCGGTAACCTGGCTGGGCGGGCTGAGGACCTGGTTCAGGGCTTTGAAAGCAGTCTCCAGGTCAGGCCCATCGCCGAGCGCGAGCAGCGGTTACGCCTGGCGCCCAGCCCGCGGGTAGCGACTCTAATTGCGGCGTTCATGCTGGTAAGCGGGCTTTTGGTGGTGGGTTGGCAGGTGTTTGCCGCCCCGCCCACGCCACCTCCCGACGGGGTGCTGTCCGGGGACGCCACGGGAAAAACGGATTCCAAAACGGGCAGCTCTGCGGGCCCGGGTGCCGCGCTGGCTGCGGCTGAGGGGAAGTCCGGAAATACCGCGACGGGAAAGGACGGTGCTTCGCCCTCGCCGGGTGCCGCCCCGCACCTGTATCTTCCTGGCAATAACGGCGCCGAAGTCGTGGTTCACGTGGCCGGAGCGGTGAGCCACCCCGGAGTGGTTCACCTGGCGGACCCGTCTCGAGTGGCCGACGCTTTGGAGGCGGCGGGCGGAGCCCTTCCCGAAGCGGATTTGGGCACCCTGAACCTGGCTCGACCGCTCACGGATGGCGAAATGATCTATGTCGTCCGGCCTGGAGAAACTCCCCCGCCGGGCGCGGGCGGAAACACGGGCAGCGCACCGGGCTCGGGCACCAAGTCAGCGGGGAATGATGGCGAAAAAGTGAACCTGAACACGGCGGACCTGGGCGCTCTGCAGACCCTTTCCGGCATCGGCCCCGCCCTGGCGCAACGCATTTTGGATTACCGCGAGTCCAACGGGCGTTTCGCTTCGGTGGATCAGCTCGACGAAGTCAGCGGGATCGGCCCGGCGCTGATGGCGCGCCTGCGCGACCACGTGTGCGTGTGAGGATTCGTGATGACTGCACAGTGCGAAACAGCGTTCATTGTCCGGCGGCTGCGCACCGACCGGGACTATCGCCCCGCCCCGCTGGATTTGCGCTTGGCGATTCCGGCGGTGAGTCTGTGGGTCGCGCTGTTGGTGGCGGGAAGCCGCGGGGAGCGTGTCGCGCTGGTGGTGAGCGTCGGGTTTGCCCTGGTCGCGGCCGTAGCGGCGGGTGCGTTGGGGTGGTTGCACCGGTCACAAGCCCGTGGGGGCAGGCGTGGCACGCTCACGCCCATCCGCGTGGGGAAACGCGACTTTGAAATGCCTGGTTGCGCGGTTAATCGCTACCCGGAACCGCCCACTCGCGTGGGGAAACGCGCCACGGAAACACCCGCCCGCCGGCGCCACCGCCTGTTTCCACGCGGCTCCGGGCTGGCCACGCTGCTGATTACCGCCCTGGTCATTGCCATCGTTTTTGGGACGCTGGCGCTACGTCTGGAACTCGGTTCGCGCGATGCTCTGGCCGTGATTGGCACTCACCCAACCGCCCGTTTTGACGTGAAAGCCCAGGTTGTCTCGACTCCGAAACTGAGCTGGAGGGACAGTTACCGTGTTGACCTCAAAGCGACCCGCCTGACTTGGCACGGCTCAACCTACCCCACTCGCGCCCTGTTGCAGGTCAAGGGGGCTGGCTGGGAAGGTATCCCCCTCGGTTCGTGGGTACGTCTGCGCACCGGCCTGGCCAGTCGGGATCTGTCCACCCAGTACTTGGGCTATGCGAAGTCTCCGACCGCTCCTGAAATTATCGGGCCTCCAACCGGGCGTTTTGTGTTTGTCAACGCGGTGCGCCAGCGCCTAAGTGAGGCCACGGCGGGACTCTCGGAATCAACGGCGGGAATGATTATGGCGATGAGCCTGGGGCTGACTGCCGTCCAAGACCCCCTGGACCGCAAATCTATGCAGGTAGCAGGCTTATCACACCTGACTGCCGTGTCTGGAATGCATCTCAGCGTGGTGCTGGCCGTGGCGCTGGGGCTAACCGCTCGGAAACGCCGTGGGGTGCAAGTCGTAGTGGCAGCGGGAATTATGGGGATTTTCCTGGCCATGCTGGAAGGTTCCGCCTCTGTCACCCGCGCGGCGGCGATGGGGGTGTTGACACTGGTGGGGCTGGGGATAGCCCGCCCCTCCCGCTCGATGTCCTCCCTGTCCGCGGCCATCATCGGAATGCTGCTGGTGCAGCCATTCCAGGCGACTTCCTGGGGCTTTGCCCTGTCGGTAGTAGCGACCGGCGCCATCGTGACCGGCGGGCCATACTTGGCGGCCTGGTGCGCCCGGTTTTTGCCGCGCCTGATTGCTCTGCCGCTGGCTGTTTCCCTCAGTGCGCAGCTGGCTTGTGCGCCATTAATGCTGGTCATGCGCGGGAAGCTGCAGGTTTACTCCCTGCCAGCGAACCTGTTGACCGGGGCGGTGTCCTCCATAGTGACCGTGGGAGGTCTGGGGCTGGTCGCACTAGCAGCCTTGGCGGGACTCCCGGCCGCGTCATTTGCCGTTATTGCGATGCCGGTGCGGTTATTGGAACAGGGCACGGCGCACGTAACCGGGTGGGCTGCCGCGTGGATTGCCGGCGTGGCCAGGTTCTTTGCCAGTCGACCGGGAGCGGAAGTCGACTGGTTGGAAAACCCGGCGGCGGGCGTGACCGGGCTGTTGATTGTGGCACTCAGCTTCGCATGGGTGGCGTCCCAACTGGCTCGCGCACGCCGCTGGCGTATCGGCACACCGCCAAGACCATGGCTTCCAGGGCGTATTCGGGATCCCGCGAAGCCCCTTTTACCGCTTCGTCCGCGCGGGCAACCGCCAAGATGGCTAAGCCCAGCCGCTCATCGTCCCAGCGCGGCGCAACGGCGCGGATTCCCTGGGCAATGCGCCCGAACAGGGGCTTAGGCGGGTCCACCAGGTCCATCTGCGCTACCGCTGGAGGCAACTGGGTAGAAAACGAGGTCAAAATCTGGCGGAGTTTCGTGGCCATCGCCGAAACAATCAACACCGGCGCTACCCCGGTGGCCAAAGCGTGGCGCAACAGGCGCAACGCTTCGCCAACATTGCCGGTCACGGCCGCATCGGCGACATTAAACCCAGTCGCCTCCACCCGCCCTTGCAGGTACTGATCAACCTCAGCCAGGCTCAACGGCTGAGCGGGATCCCCTACTGTTTGCAACAGCTGGGTCGTCACAGAGAGCAATTCCTCGAATTCGTCTCCCAGCGCCGCCACCAGCGCCGCTACTGCATCCTGGCTGATGGGACGCCCCAACCGACCGGCCTCGGCCTGGAGGAACTGAGCTTTCTCCTCCGGCCAGCGCAGCTCATCGCAGGCATAGACTTTCGCGGCACCCTTTTTGCACAGGTCCAAGACCTTTTTCCCGTGGTTTCCTCCCGCGTGCCACAGCACCAGGTAGGCATCCGGCGCTGGGCTAGCTAGGTAGGCTTCTAAATCCTGGAGCAACTCGGCGTTGGCCTGTTCCAGTCCGGGAACGATGACCAGCGGCATCCCCCCGAAGAGGGAGGGGGAAGTCAGTTGGCTCAGGCGGGACGATTCATAAGTCCGGGCGTTGACCTCGGTGATTTCCGGGGGTTCCATCGCCCCGGCCTTTTCGGCGCTGTCCAGGGCCGCAGCGCGCAGGCTGGCTATGGCGCGCTGGGCGAAAACCCGTTGTTTGCCCAGCAGCAGCACCACCGGAGCCAGCTCCGCGCGCGACCACGGCTCGAAACCAGCCCGGGAGCCTCTCTGAGCATTCTTCTTTGTTGCCACGCTTTAACTCTACATGCCCCCCGCGAGACAAAAATTCCCCTACTATAAAAGCGGAGCGACACCGGGAGGGCTATCCGCCCCCACCTGATGCGCTCGCTGAACACAAAAACCGCCCGACCGGACTTCTGCGAACGAAAGGAACGCCTCATGGCCAGCGTATTTACGAAAATTATCAACGGCGAAATCCCCGGAAACTTTGTCTGGCAAGATGAGCAGTGCGTCGTTTTCGCCACCATCGAACCGCGCAGTGACGGTCATATGCTGGTGGTGCCGCGTGAGGAAGTCGACAACTATCTGGACGCCGACCCGGCTTTGATTGCGCACCTGTCCCAGGTGGCTCAGATTATTGGACAAGCCGGGCGCGATGCGTTCAACGTGTCGCGCGCCTTGATTGTCGTCGCCGGTTTCGATGTCCCCCACCTGCATATTCATGTCATTCCGACCGATTCCATGCGGGTGCTGCATCCCGATGCCAAAGCGGCGGGCTCTGCGGACACTATCAAAGCCAGCTGCGACAAACTGCGCGGCGCCCTGATTGAACTGGGCTTTGGCGCGAACGTCCCCGAATCTTTGGAATCCCTGGGATAGCCGGGCCGTGCGAGATAGCGGACTGGCGGCAACGCACCGAATCCGCGCTAGCTAAACCCCGGGTTGGGGCACATTCAATTTGTGAATCCCCGCCCGGAGCGTTAGCATAGTTAACCGCGCCAAAAACGCAAAGCGCCATTAGCTCAATTGGCAGAGCAACTGACTCTTAATCAGTGGGTTCAGGGTTCGAGTCCCTGATGGCGTACTGTTTTGTATTTGGGTTCCATTTATCCCCGAACGCCGGGGTAATCAAGTCCCACGGTGTAGTTCCAAACACAACGGCAATTTGCTCTAGTTCTTCCAGTCTCCAATCGGTCTGACCGCGCCAACGATATCCCAAAGCCGTGCGGTTCATTTTTAGGGCACGCGCAAGGTCGGACGCAGAGTAGCCACTACGGGCGCAAAGTGCGCGAATGTTCACGGTCGCAATTGAAGTAAGGTTTAGACTTGTTTGCATTGTCGGCGCTAGTGTGTTCGTCATGTAAGTAAGTTTAGCACGCTACGCGCAAAATAATGTGAATTTATTGTGAATACATCGGCGTGTCTAAAGGTAGTTTTGCGTATAAAGTGCAAAACTGGCAACCATGAAGCTAATCAATGAGTACGTGAGCGACGCGGTCCGTCTCTACGCTTTTACACATCGGAAGAGTCTCAGCGCTTTCGCGCGCGACTTCGGTATCAATCGTTCAACCTTGCAGGCCAAAATATCCGGGAAAAACCCCTGGACGCTTTCCGAGGCTGACGATTTAGCGCGTATGGGTGTAGACGTTCCGGCGCTTGGTAGTTCGGACGGTGCGAAGTGCTAGGCGTAGATCCGAATAAGGTAAATTTGCTTGTTATCCCACCAAAACATTTCGGCTGGTGCGACTATTTGCCAAGTTTTCCCGCGCCCGGTCTTGGGTGCGACAGCCCAAATTTTTGGCGTCACGTCACGGGGAACATATCCCAGCAACTCGGAAGTTTTCGGACTGATAACTGCAATAGCGTCTTTATCGGCTTTGTTGCCTTTATCCGGTTGCAATGCTACTTGAACCGAAACGTGGGAACCGTCACGGGTTACGCCACACCATTTCGCAAATTTTCTAAGCGCGCTTTGGTGAAACGTGGCGCCGGCAATGTTAAAACCATCGGTTTCCACCTCGACGTCATACCCCTGAGCGCGGGCGCGGTGATCCTTAACGGCTTGGAATCCGGCCTTGCCGGCCTTGATAGACAAATCAAGGGACGTCTTAGCAGCCTTTTCGGCAAATTCTTTAAAACCCATAACACCCACGATAGCAGCGAAAGGGAAAGCAAATGTATGGAACAGGGGCAATGATAACTCCGTTGTACGAATCCATTGCCGTGGGTCGTGTGGAGCGGCATTTGAGGGCGGCTTTAGTGGAGGCTCAGGAGGCGCTTGCGCATTGCCGGGGTCTTGCGATTGACCGTTTCGGCGATACTTACGGGCTGACCGTGGGCGCTGTTGATGCGCTTATTGACGCCCTGGGAGAGTCCGAGTTTTGGGGTGAGTGCCGTGGCTGACGTTTTGAGGGACATGGACTTAGCGACTTTGAGGCAGGAACTGCCGGAAGCGGTAGAGAGGCTGGCCGGGTTGCTATCGCGTTTGAAAAATGGGCGGGCTACGAATCTAACCGTGAACGCCTACCACGAAATCAGCGAGGCTAAGACCCTATTGGAGGGCCTGTTGCGCAACGTGAGAGAGGCTAACCAATGAATCTATCAACACGGGAACGGGAAAGCCTGGTTAGCGCGACGGCGGCCATGCAAGGGAACGCCGCTAAGGTCGCGTTGCTGTTGCAGGGCGCGGAGACAGAGCAACAGCAGAAAGCTAAGAAAGCGGCTGATAGGGCGGTACTTGCCTCGCACCTGGCTTTGAATCTGGTGAAAGGGGTGCTGTATGAACTCGACCATTAACAGCGAAACCCCGGCAATGGTGCTAGTCCAGTCTATGGCGCGCGCCGGGTGGGGTGAACTAGGCGGCAATGAGTGGCAGGGAGTGAGGTCCACGCTTACCGCTATCGTTGCCAGGGTACGCGGTAAACGGGGCTATATGGACGCTACTGTTTGGCAAGTGTCGCAGTCCGCGGGACTATCCACGCGCTGGACGGCGCGCTGTTTACGAATCCTTGAAGGTCTGGGAATCATTACCTGGAACCGCGGCGTATTGCGTGACGGTACCCCTACGGCGGGGTTCATTCAGGTCAATAAGTCTATTCTGTTGCGTTTCGTGCGTGAGGCCTGGGCTAAGGGTGCCGCGGCGTGGCAAGCCCGCCGGGCTGAGACGCGGGCGCGCCTGGCAGACCTGAAAAGACGAGAGCAACATAATCGCAGGTCGCGCCGTGTGGAACTGAGTACACCCCTTAACAATAATTTGGCGCGCCGCGCCTCCGGCGCCGGCGGCGCGCCAAATATTGAACCATCGAAAGAACCGCCCTCATGGGCTACAGGAAAGGACGAAACAATGAACGAAAACGAAAGTTTGCTGTGTGACCACGGATATATCAAAGACAGCGGTAACTGTCCGCATTGCCACCGAATCCAAGACAGCCGCAAGAATGAAACCGCCCGCAAGCCGTGGACCAAAGAACGGCGCAAAGCATGGCGCAACGCTAACGCCCGCCGGGTACAGCAAGATTTAGAGCGGCTTACCGCTGAGGAACATCGCCGCACTAGCGAGCTTTGGCGCCAAGAACACCCAGGTGTAAATAGTTTCGACTGGCTTAGGCAACAGCTGGAAGCAGACCGCGCCGGGGTAAGGGCCTAGCGTGGAAACGGCGAAGTTCTGGACACCGGAGCAAATGGCGACCGAGTTACAGGTAACTACCGAGTATCTGAGTCAGTTGAGGTCTAGGGGCGGCGGTCCGCCTTTCGTCAAAGTAGGACGAACCGTTAGATACCCGCAATATGCTGTAGCGAAATGGATCCAGGAAACGGCCATGACCAAGACCCGAACAGACTTGCAGGTGTACTAATGGACGACTGGACAACCATGTCTTACGCGAAACGTAAGGCTTTCACTAACAAGCTACTGCAAACCTACGGGCCTACCTGTTGCATATGTGGGCTACCTATCAAGCCCGGCGCTGAGTCATGCCAGCACCTCACACCACGAAGCAAGGGCGGAATAACCACGCTAGAGAACTGCAGACCTGCACACAAGAGCTGTAACTACAGCCTAGGGAATCGGGAAATGAAACCACTCAACGAAACTGTGTACGACGGATTGAGCTGGTTCGTGAAATGAGGCAACCCGTTTTTTGAAACAGCGCCCCGCCAGACACCCCGCGCCAGCCCTGTTTCTCCCTCCCCTAAACCCCAGAAAAACCCACTAATTAACAACTTTCACACAAGTAACAACGAAGCGGAAAGAAGCCGGAAAATGCAAGACTATTTACCAGGATTTGAGCCTGAACCGCCTAGTAAAGGCTACGTTGAGACGGAAACCGAGAAAACGATAGATAATCTTCGTGATAACGGCCTGATAGGGGACGAATCGGCGGGCTTGTGTGCATTGGCGATAATGGCCGCGCGGTCCCTGGACCAAATGGGCAGGAAAGGCGCGCCCAGCGGGCGGGCTATGCTACTAAACGCGGCGCGGGAAATCTTTGAATCAATCAAACCCCAGAGCGATCCTAACGCGGGCGCTGATCTAGCCGGCCTACTTACGGCTATTCAGACCGAGGACATCGACGAAGCGGAAACCGAGTACACTAATGCCGCTAACATTGCCTGAACGCCGCGTTTTCGCTTATCTTCCCCGCCCGGCCTATTGCCCCGCCCCTACACCGGGGTTCCTAAACGAGGGCGCGGAAATCGCCCGCATATCCAGGCTATTAGGCATTACCCCGCAACCGTGGCAACGCCTGGTGTGGAACAGGGCGACCGAATACCGAATAGTGAACGGGAAACGCGCCTACAAGTACAGCCTGATCCTTATCACCGTGCCTAGGCAAGCCGGGAAAACCACCCTACTAACCCCCCTACGCACTCACCGGCTCTTAACCAGGCCTGGCTTGGAAGCCGCCGCTACCGCGCAAACCGGGCAAGCCGCCCGTAAACGCATGATGAAGTACATGAAGATAATCGACCAATCACCGCTAGGCCACCTGTTTCACACCCGCCTTTCCAACGGCGAGGAGTCTGTTACCTGCACCGCTAACGGCTCGACTATCACAAAATTCGCCCCCGTCGAGGGTTCCCTGCATGGGGATACTATCGGTTACGCCGATTTTGATGAGATCTGGAAATGGGACGCGACCACCGGCGAGACTGTAATGGGCGCGGTCAAACCCTCCCAGGTAACCCTTTACGGTGAATCTCAAATATTCATGGTGTCTACCATGGGAACCCTGAAAAGCGATTTTATGAACCAGTACGTGGAAACCGGGCGGCGAGGCGCTAAGCCAGGGCTTGCCTATTTTGAATGGTCGCTCCCAGACGGGCTAGACGTACACACCCCCGCGGCATGGTGGACCTATCACCCGGCATTAGGCAACACGATACAGGAAGCCGCAATCAGCGAGGATTTACCCCCGGCCATGACCGAATCCGAGTTTATGCGCGCGTACGGCAACCGGCTCACCATGACCGATGAGTCCCTTATCGCGGCGGAGGACTGGGACGACCTCACAATGGACGACACCCAAGCCCCGCCGGCGCTTGGCGAATGTGTGATCGGGTTCGAGATAGCCCCGGATAACGCCGCTACCGCTATAGTCGCGGCCTGGGAAGATAAAGCCGCCAACACCCGCAACGTCAGAGTGCTACACCAAGCCCCCGGCGCGACCTGGCTTATCGACTATCTAAGGCTCTTACAAACCTACGGCGTAACCCGGTTCGTGGCAGACGACGGCGGTATGACCCGGCGAATCTTTGACCACCTACCCGAAGACTTAGCGGTTGAGCGCCTACCCCTGGGAGCTAGGCGGATAGCGGACGCGGAGTTTCTTACAGCCGCCCGCGATGAGCAGACTTTGAGGCATGACGGCTCTAAACCGCTTGCGGTTGCTATCGCTAACGCGGTGATCCGTGAAACTAACGGGGTTCCGCTGTTTGACCGTGATAAATCGACCGCGCCAATCCCCGCGCTTATCGCCGCCTCTGTTGCCCTCTACACCGTTTCCCGCCCGGTAGCGCCCCTAGAAATGCAAGTATTCTAAACACTCAACGACAACCAGTAACAACGAATAACATCGAATAACAACCGATAGCATAAAGGGTTTACAAACAGTAAAACAAATAATCAAATAGGTTACATGAACCGCTTTAGCCGCGCTCTACGTGAACTAACCCGCCGCGCCGATAGCCCGGTCGGTGCGATGCCTCCCGGCGTTATGCCACCGACACGCCGGGAGGCGCCCTTTGAGCCTGCAAGCCTAGTCTCTGTGTACCGGGCTATCGACATCATCACTAGCGCGGTTGCTCAATTGCCGCTAAGGGTGGAGCGTCACGGGGTGGAAGTCCCATCCAGCGAAATCCCTGACATTATCAAAGCGCCCTCGCTCTCGTTTACCCGCTCGGATTTCCTGGAACAGATCGCCCTGAGCCTGGCAGTCGCCGGCAACGCTTACATTCTCGCTAAACGTATCGGCGGGAAGATTGTGGAACTTGTGGTACTAAACCCGCATGAGGTTCTACCCACCCAGGACGAAAGCACCGGGGTTATTACTTACTCTTACCGGGGCCGCGACTACTCTCAAGCCGATATCCAGCACCTGAAATTTATGGTGTTGCCCGGGAGTTTGAAAGGGCTGGGAGCTATCCAGGCGGCGCGGGCTGAAATCCAGGGCGCTATCAATCTTCGTGACTATGCCGCGCAATGGTTCAACGGGTCTGGCCAACCCTCTGGAATACTCTCTACCGACCAGGCTCTAACCGCTGATGACGCGAAACAGATTAGGGATACCTGGAACAACATCGACCCCGCTACCGGTAAGCCCCTACCCGTCACAGCTAACCCGTCAAACATTAAAGTTACCGGGAAAGGCGTCAAATATGAACCTATCGTGTTAAACCCGCGTGATGCTCAGTTTATTGAATCGCGGAACTTTAACACGCTTGAAATCGCGCGGCTTTTCGGTATCCCCGCGACCCTCATGCTGACATCCACCGAGGGGTCAAGCATGACTTACTCGAACGTGGAACAGGACTGGCTAGGGTTCGTACGGTTCACGCTCACGAAGTATTTACGCAAGATTGAGGAAGCCCTAACCACGTTCACCCCGCGGGGTCAGACCGTGCGTTTCCAAATCTCTGCTCTGTTGCGTTCGGACACGCTTACCCGCTACCAAGCCCACCAAATCGCGCTTACCGCCGGGTTCATGACCCTAAACGAAATAAGGGCTATCGAATCTCTACCGCCGTTAGAAAACCAGGAACCTAAGGAGGCTGTGAAACCATGACCGTTTATGACATCGATATGAAAACTACAGGCACCCAGACCCGCGCGTTTGAGTTCCGTGCTAAACCCGCC